>NZ_JABUQZ010000003.1 GCF_013342145.1 Haloterrigena gelatinilytica
GATCCAGATTTTCGAGGGGCCATTCGTACCGATGCGGATTGCCGCATCAGCGGACTCTCCGATGATATTATCTTGGATCCAAACTGATTGCTTGTCTGTCCGGATATTAATTTCCGCGTTCGACCCCGACACTGTCGACTCAATCCACGAGTCTTGAATCCAGATGTTCTGTGCGACTGTTCCTGTCTGAATCTGGTCTATGTTGCAATTATGAAGCAGGCAGTGTTTTACCTGGAAGTCGAACCGCTGTGCGTCGTCCCGACCGAGTTTCAGGCCGATGTCCGCACGTTCCGCGCCATCGATACGGAGTGCCTCGATGCGGTCCAGCCACCCATTCCGTAGCTGGATCATCGGGCTCGAGAGCGTGCTGCCAGCGATGACGGTAGTCCCTGTCTGTGCGGTATACGGGCCGGGACTCGAGTCCCACCCACTCATCTCGCCGATAATCCGCACTGCGTTCTTGTCTCCGGTGTCGATCGGCGTGTTTACTTCCCAGACGTTGTCTTCGGTGGCGCCTTCGGCGTTCGTCGTCGAATCGGGACCCTCGGTCGGAATGAAGACGACGCCACCACGTGCTGGCAGGTCGTTGATAGCGGCCTGTATTTGTTCTCCGCCGTCTGCGCCACTATAGTCGGAGGCGTTGCGGTAAGCGCCCGATCCAATATCACTGAGGTTTCGTGTTGCACCTCCCGAATAGACCTTTACGTCTGTTCCATTCCGTCGAAGTTCGCCAGCCGTTCCCGGGTCTGTGCCCGTATCAGTGACGTGTGTTTCGCCCGCACTCAGCGACCCGTAATATCCTTCGGGGAGTGGGTTCGACGAGGTGCCCATTCCACCGTTGACATCCCATCCGTTCGAGGTATTTCGGTAGGCGGTATTCCGATCCGTCGCCCAGTACCGAGTCCCAACTGGAACATCATCCGACGCCGGTCGGTCGGCGAATGTTCCCTCGAGCCAGCCCGTCACATCGACGTTCTGGAGGTCATCCAGTTTAGTTATGCTGCCACCACCTGGGGCCGAAATTTCGACCCCGTTGTCGGTCTCTTTGGCTACGATTCCACTAGCGAAATCGAGTAGTGGTGGGTCCTTTGCCAGTTTCTGTCCGCTATTCGCAACCCAGTGTGTGTCAAAATAGCCGAGGCCGTTGTCGCTATCAAATCCCAAAAATAGAGGGGTCAAGGCTGTGCCCGCAGCCATCGCTTCGCGTCTGGTCATCGTCGGTTCATCTGTCTCGAGTTGTTTCTCGTCGGTCTGTGTATCGTCAGTTGGCATGGGTTCTGTATTGGTTGTAAGGGTTCGTCCGTTCGGTCGCGTCAGTCGCCAGGTGGCGGCCCTAGGGGAAGTGGCATGGGTATCAAACCTCCTCGTAGCGCATCGTGTCCGGCGTCGCTAGCCGGCGGACGTAGACGTTCTGTGCCGCCCACGCGTCCCAGGTCCCTTCGCGCCACCAGTGGGTTCGGCCGCCCGATTCGTAGAAGCTGAACGGGTCCATCACAGCGACGTCGCTTGTCTTGTCGTAGCGGCCGTTGCGATACCAGGACTCGCGTTTGTCGAGCCAACTGCCAAACTCCGAGTGCCCTTGAATCCACTCGCCGTCGACCGTCGATTCAGCCGGCACGAAGTGGTTGTGCGGGCGCATCTGTCGGAGGACGACGTGGGTTCGGCGATCGGCCACGCGGTCCTCGATAAGATGGCCAAACTCGCCGTCTTCTTCCGCGGCGAGGTGGTGGCCGCCCGAAAAGACGATCTTGTCTACGGTACCGTCTGGATTCTCGAAGACGGCGATCGGTTCGTGGTCGTAGAAATGCTCTTCTGGGCCGATACCGTCAAGGCCGGCGTACCAGAGGAGAGATCGCTGGGTGTGGCTTCGGACCCAGTAGTAGTGGGCCGTCACATCGTACTCCTCGCTGTCAGCCGACCAGCCGTACATCCCCTGCATATCGTCGCGGGCCTGCTGGGTCGCGATCTCGAGTCTCGGCTGGTAGTCCTCCAACTCGTCGACGTCGTCGCGAACGTCCGTGATGTGGTCGGGGAACTGTGGGATATCGCCGTCGTACTCGAGGCCGTTGGTTTCTGGCCCCTCGTTGTCTCCCAGCGGCCCCCACTCGAGGCCGAGGAACGCAGGCGTCGCGACGGCGCCGGACGCGAGGAACTCTCGCCGGTGCATGATCTATAGCACCGTCGACAGCGCCTCGTTGAAGTCGTCGCGCGCCTCGGCCTCGCTCGACCGCACGTCGGCCGGTTCGTCGGCTGGTTCGGTGCCCTCAAGTGCGGCCTGTACGTCGAGGAGACCGTGTTTCGCTTCCGTCGCGCCCGCGTTCGCGAGCGGGTAGGCGTAGTCGGTGAGTCGTGTCCACGTCTCGTCGACGCTGTATCCCGCTGCCCGGAGGACGGCCGCGCCGCCCGTGACGTGGGGTGCGGCCATCGAGGTTCCCGAGAGCGTGGTCAGACCGCTTGGGAGGTCGATCGTAATCGACATCCCTGGCGCGGCCAGCAGCGGGACCGAGCCCTCCGAGTCGCCGCCGGAGAGGTCGGTCGAGCCTGGATCGGGGCCGGTGTTGCCGAAGTAGGCGAGTTTCGTGCCATCCCGGTCGCCCGACTCAGGGACGTTGCACGCCTGGACGCCGAAGCCGCCGTCAGCATCTGCGGGACTGGCGACCCACACGGTTCCGTAGCGGTCGTTGCCGACAGCCACCGCACAGAACACACCCGCGTCGCGAGCCTCTGCCAGCGCCGTCGCGAGCGTTTCGGACCACTGCGGACTTCCGAGTGAAAGGCAGGCGACGTCGGCACCGACGTCGATCGCTGTCTCGATGCCGGCGACGATATCCTTCGTGTCGCCGCTCCCATCATCGCCGAGGACTTTGAGTCCGAGCACGGTCGCGTCGGGCGCGAAGCCGTTCGAGCCGGCGATGCAGTGGGCGACCCACGTGCCGTGGCCGTCGCCGTCGGCGATCGCGTCGGTGCCATCACTCGAGTACGTTGGATCGCCATCCTTCGCGAAGCCGGTCGACTCGCCGTGGAGACGGCTTTCGTCGAGGTTCAGGCCCGTGTTGACGCCCGTGTCGATGACGGCGACGGTCAGGCCCGAGGTGTCGACGCCAGAGAGAACAGTATCGTCCGCGCGAACGTGAGCGCGTGACTCGGACAGTGTCGCTTCGGGCGCGTCCTCGTCGAAGGCGAGTCCGGCCGTCTCGGGCGTGGGATTCCACGCCCCCGTTTCGGCGAGCATCGAGACTTTCTCGCGGAATCCAAGGTCAAGCGAGGCCGCGGCGGTTCCCTCGAGTTCCTCGAGCGGTTCTGGTCGGGACATGACCATGTTCGCGTCGATCGTATCGACGTACTCGAGGGCTTGTGCACCGGCGTCGATGCGCTCGAGGCCAAGGTCGTAGCCCCCGGCGCCCGCCGAGTACTGTTTGACGCCGACCTCCGACCACGGCATCGAGATCGTCATCATGCCGACTGTCGGATGGTCGCGTTTCAGCTCGCGGGCGTCGCTCGAGTCGACCCACGACTGCAAGGACGAGCGAGCGCTGTCGTCGCTGTAGAAAAAGACGAATGACGGGTTCGAATCGCCGAACGTCTTGATGTTCTCGGCGTCGAGCGCCGCCAGTGTGAGTGTGTCACTCGAGCCGAGTCGACCGTCGAACGGGCCGACGAAGGCCGGGGTCGCGAGTGCGCCTGCCGTTGCTCCTGTCGTCGTGAGGAAGTCTCTCCTAAACATGGGAATCACCGGAGTTTTGGCTGCCGGCGGCGCGCGAAGAGTCCGACGCCGACGACCGATAGCGAGCCGACTAGGCTCGAGACGATCGAGAGGACCGGGAGCGACGGGCGCGGGATATACTGGGCGATTCGGTGCTGGTTGGTCGCCACGAAACCAGGGTTCTCGTCGATGGTCAGCGAGACCGAGCCGTCGGAGTTCGAGTACGTTCGGATGACGTACTTGGTCTCGCCGTCACCGATGTCTCGCTCCATGACCTCGCCGTAACGCGTGCCGCCGTCGGCGAGTGGCTGGCCCCAGATGCTTGGTTCGCCGCGCCAGACGACCGCGCCGTCGGCGAGTGAATCCAGATGGATGACCGTCTCGACTGTCGTGTCGACGGTCGCCTCGTTGCGGCCTTCGAGTACGCGCACGTCGATGCTGGTCGCCGACTGCTCCATCGCAGCGCGTGGCTTGATGTGGATCGACGAGGGGATCTCGCCGCCGGGCGCGATCGCGTCGACCTCGAGCGAGCCACCGTCGACGCGAATCTCCGCGTCGTCGAGTTTCTCGCCGACCAGGGCAAACACGCGGTTCCCGGTCGCCGTCTCAGCCCGGACCGTCGCCGGGTCGTTCCGGCCCTGTTCTAAGGCACGGAGCTGGAACGTGTGCACGAACTGGCCGCCGGTCGAGTCCGTGACGGTTGCACGGACGAAGTGCTTGCCGGCGCCGTTGGTTTCGAACGACGCTTTGTCGCCAGTCACGTCGGTCGTGAGTTGCTGGCCGTCCGGTCCGAGGACTTCGACCGACTCGAGGCCGCCGTAGTTGCTATCATCGCCCGGTCGTACCGTCATCGAGACGCGCTCGCTGTCTCCGGGCGCCATCGTGTTGAGGTCGACCGCGCGGACGTCGGGGATCGACCCACTGAACGAGGGGTTAAGTGCCGACAGGCGGTCATCGAGGAACCCACCCGATCCGCCACCGAGGACGCGAAGGTCGAACGCCGCCGGATCGCTCGAGTCGATCGGATAACCGTCGATGACGAGCTCGTTACTCAGCCCGAACGCACCAGTCGACTCCACCGACCAGTATTCCTCGGGGATCTGCCCAACCTCCCCGTCAGACCAATGGATTTCTGGCTGGAGGGTGTCCGTATCAACCCCACCAGGAAGCGGATACTCAACGTGTAGCTCACCATCTTTAATTGTGATTGGATCCTCACCAGGGTCCGGCGGTTCGATCTGGCCGGCCTTCGAGAGCGCGACCTGCATGTGATTCGTCTCGGTCGCCAACTGGCTGTCTGAGAGATCACCAGCGTCATGGACTGAATCGAGATCCGACCGCTCGAGGTAGCGATCTTTCGTGCCCGGAACCGTCTCCACCAGCGATCGGTGGCTGTTGTACGTGCGCTCGAGGACCGAGCGGTTCATCTCCTCGAATCGCTTGTCGTACTCGCTTTGAAGTCCGGAGATCGTCTCGTTGAGTTGCTGATTTCGCAGCCACTGTTGGAGGTCTGCAAAGTCCTCCATCGGCGAGAGTGGAACTTCCGGGCTCCGGTAGACTGTGACGGACAGGTTTTCCGTTGGTGGGTTGGTCGACGTTGGCGTTGGCGCTGGGAGGTAGAACGTCCCATTATAGCCACCCGACTGCGCTTCCCGCAAATCCTGCATCGACGGGTCATTGATCGCGTCAAGAGTCGTCCCATCGACTTTCATCGCGTTTACTTCCGCAGAGACCGTATTCGACGGAAGTTGGAGAGTGAAGTGGCCGGTTTCGTTCGTTTTCGCCGTTGCCTGAACCAGTTCGTTACTGTTTACCAGTGAACGGATGCGCTTGGCGCGGTCCGTCAACTTGCCCGCTTCCGTCTTCAGATCTGATTCCCACGAATTAGCGAGCTCGTCCGGCGAGCCGACGACGAACGTGTAGCCGCGCTCGCGTGCGCCTTCGGGATAGGCGACGTACACGCCCTGCGAGAGATGGGCGCGGACGCCGGGGTGTTTATTCTCGCCGGTGATTCGACCACCGGTCGTCGTCGCGATCGTGGTCGTCTCCCGTTCCATCGAGTCGATCGTCTCGCCGGTCGGCCCCTTCTGCTCGATGACGATCGTTCCCGAGACCGCTTTGCCCGGGAACGAGTTGTCGACCTGATTGCCGATCCAGTCCCCGTTCTTGGTCGGGTCCCACATCGAGAGGACGACCTGCTGGTCCGAGTCGAGCTGAAGGCGTGGCGCATCGACGTTCGAATCGACCGATGTCGTCGTACCGAGGCCCCAGTCTTTTGCTTCGTGAACGAGCAGGTAGTTCGCGTTTGCGTCCTTGTAGTGGCTCTCGAGGTCATAGTTCGGGTCCCACGAGTCGGGCAGCGGGTTCGTCAGTTCGTCGCGGAGGTCGTTGGCCTGCTCCTCGAGCGATTTTGCATCCGAGGGGTCTAGTGCTGGTTCTGTAATGCCAGTTGCAGTGACCGTCGCTGAATCGACGGCCACGCCGTCTTGCGTGGTGACGACACCAGAAACGGTACCCAGCCCAGTCCAGAATGCGGGTAGTTCTGCACGAACGTAGTTCGAATGGACGTCGAAGCTCTCTAATTGCGTCCCGTCAGAGGCGGCGTACTTGTACAACGTCCCTGAGCTATCGCCGATGAGGATATTCCCCGTAACGTACTCAGAGATACCGCCGGCAGCGATATCGTTCGGGATGTCAACCTCCCAGACTTCGCTTCCGTCGCTCGTCGAGAGGGCGCGGATCTTCTGGTTTGCACCTCCAACATAGATTTTCTTTCCAGCGTAGTCGACACCGATCGCACGGACTGCGTTCGAACTCGCGGTGTTGGTCCAGAGTTCAGAACCGCCGTCCGCAGAGAGTGCTCGGACTGATCCGTCGTCAGCCGCAGAGTAGACTGTTTCGTCGTCGGGCGAGGTCACTACCGCCCGAACCGTGTCCGTATGTCCGCTGTAAACCCAGTTCTCGGAGCCGTCTCCTGTGTCGAGACTCCGGACGGTATTGTCGTGCGAGGCCGTAAACAGTGAACCCCCGTTCTGGGATACCGAAAGATAGCGGACCGTATCACTGTGGCCTGTATAGTTCCACAGTTGGTCGCCTGTGGAGGAATTATGAGCCCGGACAGTTGCGTCTGCGCCAGCAGAATAGACTGTCTCTCCATCTGACGAAACTGCAACGCCAGCTAGTTGGACCGAATACCCCGTGAACGTCCACTTTTCCGTGCCATTATTTGCGTAGATTGCACGAAGTGTCTGGTCTTCGGATGCCGTGAAAATGAGGTTCTCGTCGGAACCAACACTGATCCCGCCGACCGTATTGCTATGGCCAGTGTAATTCCAGAGTACTTCGCCAGTGTCTTTGTCGATTGCTTTGACATCATTATCGGTCGACGCGGTATAAATTACGTCGCCGCCAATCGACTCGTTATCCGATACTGCCGTTAGTGACGGTTGAATAGTGGACGATGGACCCCCAGTATCTGCACGGGCGACCCCACCACCGCCAAGGCCGCCAGTGAACGCGATCGGCATCGAAACAACGAGCAGCGTCGCGATGAATATCGACAAACACTGCCGCCCATTAAAGTGGATCTGCGAGCTGAAGCTGTCGCTCGGGGAGCGGGTTTTGTCAGTCATGAAAGTTTCACTCCGAAATCTGTCTACCGGTCGTAACCTCGAGAGGTAGCGACTCGGCGGTTTTTCCGGTGGGGAGATCACCGTGGTGCATTCGTTTCGCTCGATTCCGCTGGCGGCCGGGGGTGGTCGTCGGTGTTTGGGGTGTGGGTTCGTGCATGGGGATTGGTGCTCGGATAACCGTGGCTCTGCGAACTGTGAACGGTGATGCGCTCAGCGAACGTCCGTGAACGCACACCCCTCACAACTGTACTCCTTCCGTCCATCGTCTAGCTCAGTGACTGAAAAGTCGGTACACCGGCATTGGGGGCATTGTTTTGTCATAGGGATCAGTCCTCAGTAGTCGCTCGTCCGCAGCTCGCGGACAACGTGTTCCATGTTCGATTCGTCGGACATGCCCTCGGCTTTCCGCTCGAGGGCGCGTTCGATCAGCATCCGGCGTCGACTCAGAACCATCTCGTCGACGGCATCGAGAACGATATCGACCACCTCCTCGAAAGCCTCAGTGTCACGATCGCCGAGAACGCCACCGAAGGAGACGGCGTCGCACTCGGGACAGTGGCGGTGTCGGCGGTGGTCGTTTTTCGAAATCTCGAGGGAGTGAGCCAGCGACTCGGTATCAAACTCGTGGTCCACTTCGACCCGCGGGACGTAGTGTTCAGGGTCGGAGAGTTCCGATTTGGCCTCGAACTCATACCAACACTCGGGACAGAAAATCGGCGGGTTGCCGTAGCTCCGGAGGATTGAGCCGGCAACCCACGCGTCGCGGTTGACGCCCTGGACTTGTCCATGCGTCTCGCCACGGCCGAGCATTTCGTCGACCGTCGGGAGATCGGGCTCGTCGGGCTCGTCGTGGGTTGGCTTCGTTTCGTCTTTCGGGTCCCGTTCGGTATCGAACTCGCCCGTCTGACTGTCGTAGATGTTCACGCGAGCGCCGAGGGCGACGGTGTTGTTACTGTTGGAACTCATGGTCTGGGGTTGAAGCGGCAGAATCGGCTAGTCGCACGACCGTTGGAATCGGCCCGGCCACGGTGGCCGTGTTCTCCCAACCGACCCAGCGGGCCGGCCGGAAGGGGCATCCCCGAGTGGGTGCCGTCCCGACGGACGCAGTTACTAGAAACAAACAACTCCCTAATACATGAATGTACCGGGTACAGACGGGTTTCAAACCATGAGACTAGCAGAAAAGGACCGGTAATCTACCAGTAGATTAGGGGCTGATTAGAGAGAGGTTGCATGGAACATACTCGTTGCTTTGCGAGTCGCTGGATTGATTACTGATCCGCTCGGAAAATCGTAGTGACGAGCGCCCTACCTATCCGACTCGGCGCGCTTGTCCTCGAGTTCGTATTGCCGTTTCGCGTATGCTAACGCGAATCGGAACGCCTCGGCTCGCGAGGTCGCAACGTCCCCGAACTCGTCGTCGACCCATTGATCCAAGGGTTCGGGGACTTCGATCTCGCGTTTCACCATTCGATGTGCTCACCTCCATAGCGACGACTGTCTCACCGTCGGGAAATAAAAGGAGTCGCTTTGGTCGTTACTCGCGCCGATCCACGACCCGAGCCCCACTCAAAACCACCCGCGAGTGACCACCGGCATCGACGCTCGCGGCCAGCCGGCCACGCACCAGGACACACGGGCGCGCCGTCTCGGGGCGAATAGACCCGCGGGCGCAACACTCGCAGCGACAGACGACCAGCTCGGCGTCAAACGAACCGGTCGCCGTCACCAGCGCCTCGAGTCGATCGTTCGGGCGGAGTGTCTGCCCGCAGTGATCGCACTGGGCGCGCTGGCCGATCGCCACCGGCACCCACTCGACTAAGTCCGCGGGCTCGAGGAGGCTGTTCATCGCTCCCCCCGCGGTTCCGTCGTGCGGCGCGCGGGCGATCTCCACCAGTCGGTCGCGGATTCGCGATTCGGGCCACTCGTCGAGACGCTCGGCTCGCTCGTCGTCAGCGCAAGAAATATCGAACATCCGTGGGAGACCTCCTATCGCTCCCCGCCGATTCGCGGCTCACTCGGTCGCACAGCCACAGAGGCGCGGAAGTTCCGCGGTTCGCCGTCGTAGACGCATTTCGGGATGACGGCCGTGTTCGCGTCGGGGGCGAGCGCTTCGAACGCGATGGTTCCCCAGCCCTCGGGACCACGATCGCCGTCGACGGCCGACGTCGAAACCTCGAGCGCGTCGGCGGTCGTCTCGACGACGCTGGCCTCGTAGACGCGTTCGACGGCCTCGGTGCTGCCGGGCTTGCGGTAGGCGACGTGCAGCCGGTGGCGTTCGGCGATGTTGCCGACGGCGGCCGGGTCGCGCGCGAGCACGTATTCGTAGCAGGCCTTGTCGGCGTAGAACCGGGAGCGGTCCTCGAGTCGGTGTTCGTCATGGCCCATGCGGACCCAGTCGGCCGGGACCGCGTGGTAGGATCGCTCGCGAGTAATTGGATTGTCAGCGGTACGCTTATCAGCGTCTGCCGTTTTCGTTTGCATGTTCTCTGAATCTCCGGAGAACTCAGGTCGCGCGTTGCACCGCGCGGCCGTCTTTCTGCGACGACGAAACCTGAGTTTCCTATCTAGTCGTCTAGCTAGCCGGCTACTTAGTAGTATCGGTGATAGCTCTAACTTCCGAAATGTGAAAATCGGCTACCGGTGGCGGTGTATGGTCCTAACTTACCAGAAAACGGATGTGAATTTCAGAGCGAATCGCGACGCCTCGAGTACGGATCGCTCACGGCCGAGAGTCGGTTTGCAAGCGGCGAGAATACAGATTGCACACGGAGGGGCGGGGGCGAGAATCAGCCGCGAGAACAACGCACCGGTCGGTTGAAGTGTGGGGGTTTATATCTCGCCCGTCCCACCTCTGCGATAACTGGTGCTCGAAACGTGAGTGACGAACTCTGGACGGTCTGGGAAGATTGGGAAGCGGGCTATCCAGAACCTCCATCACGGATCCAAATGCGGATCAAAACCTCGGACGGACTCCTCACAGAGTTCTGTGTCCAGCTCGAGTACAACATGACCAGCACGGTCCCCGAGAGGTCACCCTTCTGGATGCAAGTCGCTCGGTTCGACCACAACGTCGCCCTCTACCGCGGCCACGACGTCCGGCACGAAGGCCTCCATATGGATATCTACGGCAATGGGGAGAAGGTCGACGTCCTCCATGACTTCCCCGAGGTCCCACTCGAGGAAGCGCCGAAATGGTGTCGTGGCTTTCTCGAGGCAAAACGCGAGCAGTTGCTCCAGAATTTCGAACAGCGAATTGGTGCGCCGAGAAGAGTTTATGACTCGTAGAATTCGTCTGCGGGCGTCCGTTCTAACTCGTCGAGATCGGGATACGGATTCTCCTCAAGATCCGGTTCCGGTAGCGACTCGTAGAGATCGCGCTGCTCCTCTTCCGCACCATCATCCTCACCGCCGTTCTTCTTTTCTTTCAATGTCATGGACACCCCGGGGATGAGTACCCGTATTCCGTTCGGATATTTTACCAGAGGCAGCCTACGGATCGGAAAGGCTTGCCTACTGACTGCTTCGTACTACTACTACTGGCCGATGGGGATAAATCCTCCCCATGATTCAATATTCGAGACAGGGGACTGTAGCTGGTGATTTCAGGAGTTTCAGCGTTACTGCTCCGTTCTATCGTCGTCTTCCGCGAGCGACAACGACACCTCTGCCGATTCGGCATCATCCTCGAGCGTCAACTCGGCGCCGGTCTCGGCACACCGAAAGACCAGCGCCTCCCCGCCGGCATCGCCGAACTCGCCAGTACTCGATTCGACGAACCGCTTGAACGCCTGGAGTAACTGCTCGGGGAGGATTCCCTGTTGGCCCCAGCGGACGCGCTCGCGCATCGCGCGTCTGATTGCATCCTGTTCGGAGTCGACGTACTCGTATTCGGCGACGAGCGCGCGACCGAGTGCCGGGTCCCGACGGAGCGATATATCCTCTCCGTCCGAGACGATATCCTCAGGATCGGCCATGGCCGGGCTACAACCGCCAGCGGGAAGCGCGTTATGCCGGCGATATCGGTCGGCAACCTTTCGTACCCGGACGGGAATATTAATCAATATCCGGAACGCGTGCACAAACGGGTTCGACTTTTAACGTCAGACATGATATTCTACAGTAATGGTCAACTCCGATCGGAGAGGGATAGAGTGCGACGTGGTTCTGGAGATTTTTGAACCGGTCTGCAACGACGGCGCGACGGTCCGATACAAGGATCTGGAGGTCTCGAAACTCGAGTTTGAGGACGACACTCGGTGTCTCTGGAAGGTCACGCACGACGAGAAACGCGTCGAAACGATCGACGTCGCCGCGTTCCGGTCGGCCGGCGAACTGGCGCGCTTTCTCGAGGGGCTGGCCGCCGACGAGGTCCCCGAGCGAGTCGACCTCTGTGGGTCGTGCCCGGTCAACTCAATCCCAAGTGACTGAGTACGGCGTGGCCGCGTCGATCGGCTCGCGATAATCCATAATGTGGCGTTCGGGAAGGTCCTCGGCGACGGCGACGCCGCGAGACGTGAGTGTGACCTCGGCTGCCGGGCCGGCGACACGGGTGACAAGCTCGAGGTCGTCGGCCTGGAGTTTCGAGATTCGTTGGGAGACGTAGTTGGCCTTGCGGTCGATCGTCGTGGCGATCGTCGCCGTCGTGCCGGCGCCGTTCCGGTAGAGATACCAGAGGATCAACGCATCACCGGGCAAACGGAGGTCAGAGCGTGTTACTGGCCCGAGCACATGTAATTCGTTGTAGGGGTTTGGGAACCGGGGTGCGTAAATCCGTCGGCCCACGATTAGGCAGTATCTAAAGTATCCTTAGATTTTATATAGGCGTAATGAGAGAGGGGTAGCAAGGACAGTTGGGACTGGGTGGATACTGGGGCCGATAGACTATCGGGCGCAGTTGATGATAATGGAACGACAGGCGCGCGCCCCGTGGGACGGGCGCAACGGACAGCAGTGGTATCGAGAAAGCGGTTCGGGGCCGCCGGTTAGACGTCGGTTTCGTCAGGCTCGAGTTCGGATGCGGGTAACTCACCGTCGAGAAACTTCTCGCCGCGTTCGGAAAGTTGGTAGAGACCGTCACCAGCACGCTCGAGGAGATCGTGGTCCGCGAAATTCCGACATCGTTTCCCGGTGTAGTTCCGGTCGTAGTCGATGTTCGCGCCGATTACCTTCGGCGAGGCCTGGATGTCCCGGTACTGCTCGAAGAAGTGGAGGATTTCGTAATCGATTGGGGACATCCAAGAAACTCGCTCTACCATCGCTTGTAGGCTATCACTGGGCATGGGGTGAATAAGTCTAATTGATGTGCAATCAACTTAACGCTCACCGCGGTCAACGCTTGACCGCGTTCGGGGTGAAGCTTTATAGTGGTTCAACAATAAGGAGTGGTTGTCAACTAAGATGAGACTCACTGGGCGATACTTTGTTCGGGAAAATCCTCGGACGGCCGTGTCCTCAGCACGGACGCCCAAAAGCGTCTGTTGACACCTTACGCACTACGTCAACATGAATACAAACGAACCCCACGACCATAATTACCCGGTCGATAACGCGGTTTCGGAAATTGGAAACAGCCCTGAAACGGCCAAGTATCCAGCCGATCTATCCGAATCCGTGACTGTCAGCGAAATCGAGACAGCCGACGCGGTGACGGTCGCCGTCGAGGGCGCCCCCGACGTCGACGTGACGTTCATTTCCTCGAAGGTGTACGAACTCGAGCGTTCGGGCGATCGCTACACGCTCGAGGTCGGCTGGCGCGAGGCCGAGCTGACGATCGTCAACGAAGAGCGCGCCCGCGAGGTGCCGGTGTGGCTCGAAGCGTTCGCGACCGGCAAGCTCGGGCTTGACGAGGTGTCGCTGTAACGATGACGCGAGAACAGTACGGCCTGTTGTTAGGGCAGCAGGCTCGAGACGCTTTCCGTACGGTGGCTGTTAGGGCAGCCGCCGTCTGGCCGGATTCGGCCAGCACGCTCCCCTGGCAAATGGATGCAAAATACGTCAAACGTTCCGACTAGTTTTAAGAACGGTCGGTACGTTCGTTGCGGATATGGACAAGCACAGCTAACGAAGATTGACCGCAGGGCGCAGGGCCGAAGGCCGCCACGCCAGAGACCAAGTAACACTCTGGTTTTGGCGATCCTCGGTCTTAAGCTTTCCCCCACGACTGGCGAGACTCTCGTTCGTGAGTCCGCTTCCCCTCGTGTAGTGGAGAGTGCGCGTGCTGTGGTCGGAGTTCAGCACGCATGATCTACGATTCCACGCCCACCGGAGAGAGTACCGTTTCCGATAGTCGCGACTGCACGGTGATGTTCGAATGAGCGGCGAGTTTGACGTACTGGTCTGCAAGCCATGTTCTGGCACGTGGATCAAGCCCGTCGACGACTGGTCCGACGGCGGCGACTACAAGTCACAGGACTCGGTCGACTGTCCACACTGTGGCGCCGAGCGCGACCCGTCAACGGTGAAACGGCTGAAGAGCCTCCCGTCACGGGAGCAAGCCGGCGAGTTCCGCGCTCGCTATCTCGCGAAACGGTCCGAAGAGGTTCAGACCTACAACGAGTTCGTGAACGAGTGGGGCGTCTACGGCGAGCAACTCAACGAGGTTGACGCACGGACGCCGTCGCCGACCGACGACTGCCCCGACGTCGAGATCGGGACGGTCGGCGAGTATCTCGAGGCCCACTATGCGACAGCGGGAGACACGTCCGAACGAGTCACGAACCCGATCGAAGAGACCATCGTCGGTCACAAGAAGCGCTTCGAGACGCTAAACGAGTATCGTCTCGAGCAGTTCCGAGAGGAAACCCGGAAGTACGGTGAGCTTGCCGAGGAGATGGCTGGCACCGCGGTCTCACTGGATGACCAACTCGAGACCTACTACGGCGAGGCCGACGGCGACCATCGGACGCTGAACGACCCCGAGCCGTCGACCAAACCCGACGCGCCCGACTACGATATTCAGTCGCTGGCCATCCAGCCGACGCCGCCGGCCCAACAGCGCCTCGAGACGGTGACGGCCGACGTGCCGCCGACAGTCTCCGAGTGGCTGCCGGCCGTGCTCGAGGACATCCTCCCGAAGCTGGTTCGGGCGGTCGACGAGCTGGCCGACGAACACGCCGACGGGGAGATTACCGCCGGCCGACTCGCGAAGCTGTTGGTCACCGAGTGTGGCGTCCCCGACGAACGAACCGGCTTCGCGAGCGTGCTGGCCACGTACGCGCGACAGTATCATGGCGTCGACCTCGACGACCAGGACCTACTCGACTACCCGCGCGACCAGCACGAACGAAACAAGGAGTGGGCACAGACCGCGCTCACGTCGATCGGGACCGGCCGGAACGCGCTGGGACTGACCTACGAGGATCTGGCGGCGACCATCGTGCCGATCCTCCGCGAGACCACCGTCGAACCGGAGTTCGTCGTTCGCTTCCCCGGCGAAGACTGGGAAGCGTCCGGCCATGCATCGACGCGTCGGAAGACACTCACCGCACTCGAGCAACTGGCGATGGCCGGCGACGTCACGATCGTCGCCTCGCCGCGGGTCGCCCGAACCGTCGATTCGAGCCATCCTGAGTTCGCCGACCGCGTTACTCAGACGGCCATGCCGGGGCGACAGAATATACAATCCGACGAACCTGCGAACGAGTGTGACGAAGGGACGATCTACACCGACCTCGAGCTAATGGACAAGCGCGCGGGCAAGCTTGCGATCCTGAAACACCTCGAGCGCGACCCCGATGCAACGGTCAAAGACCTTGCCAACGACGCCGATATCGGCCTCTCCCGTGGTTCGATTCGCCCATACATCGAAGCGCTTGCAGACGACCACGGCTACGTCGACGTCGATCGCCGCGGCAACGAGAACACAATGAGCCTCTCCAAGCGTGGCGACGTTGCCGCCGGTCTCATCACGAACGACCTTCGCGTCGTTCACCCCGATCAGGAGTCCGTTTTCGCGACTTTCGACCATCCCGATAATTCCGATTCGGACGACTGTTCGGACAGCGTTACTGAGACCCCAAGTCAGTCAGCAAGTACAGTGTATGGAACGGCCGACGGGATGGGTGGGGGAGAGGCCGGCCGTACAGCGGAAGGTGCGCTGGCCGACACGGGCGACGCCGAGACCGCCGGCTACGTACAGTGGCTACCGAAGGTGGCCGGCAGTAGTTGGCCCCTACACGCCCGCATTACGGCGGCTGACGCACGCGACGGCGTGAACTTAAACGACTACCCCGTAGAACGGTGGGAGGACGGCCGGGTGACCTACGTGAGTTGCATGGAGGACCACCTTGCCGTGAGTACGCAGTACGGCGGAACGATACCGACACTGGTGCGGCTTGCAACCGCGTTACTTGACGACCAGCTATGGAGTACGGTCCTTACGCCGTCGGCGCTCGGTGACGAACTCGAGCACTGTTTCGGCGACGCCGTCGAGAGTAGCCGCGAGGCGTGCGACCATCTCGTCCGGGCGGCCCAAGTCGGGTGGCTCTCGGAGGACGAACGCGCCTACGATCTCCTGAAGGATCGCTACGCGGGCGTCCGCTCGGTCCTGTTAGGAAAACTCGGCGAGCTGGATGACCTCGATGAAGACGAACGCACCGAGACGATCCAGAAAGCCCACGGACTGCTCATGTCCGCGACGGCGCTGTACGACGCAATCGGCGTCGATATCTCCATCGAGGTGCGCGTTCCCGAACCGAACAACCTCAACGACACCCAGTTCTGCCGGTTCGTCTCGGAGGTTGCGACGCGCCAATCCTCCTACGGGATGCACTCGCTTCAGCGAAACTTCTGGGAACCGGACAGTCAGAAACGCAAGACGGCGATGGGATTCGATCCGGACCCGTCCGACCCGAACGCCCACCTTCGCGCGTCGTGGGTCGTCTCGGGGCCGGGAATCTCGGACTACGCCGAACAGATCCGTGGGGCGATCGCCGCTCGCGACGAACAGCGCCTGGATGATCGCACAGACTACCGACCGGTCGAACTCGAGGTGCCGGTCACTGCCACCTCCGACTACGCGGCGATGCGTCATGCCGTCACGACGGTTCTCGAGAAAAAGAACCTCTGTCCGGGCCGCGAGTCCGACGCCATGCGCCGGACGGCACGACTCTTCGAAGCATACACTGGGTCACCGTTCGACGTTGTGGACGCGCTGACGGCGCTGACGCGGTCGCAGCGTCCGGGCGACGTAACCATCGCGGACATCGAGCACGCGCTCTCGACGCTGCCGGCGGGGCGCCTGTTCCCGACGCTGGACGCGCCAACGCCGGGCAAGATCCTGAAGGCCGTGCTCACCGCCGACGGCCCGATCGGGCGAGCGGATATCCTCGAGCGCGTCGGCTGTTCGGGCGAGACCTATCGGAAACACGCCCACCGACTCGAGGCGCTGGATATCCTCGAGCGCGTCAACGGCGGCGAGTGGTCGGCGACAGTCGCGCCGTGGTACGTTCCCGAGACCGACGCGACGAAACCCGGCACGGATCGTGTCTCGGTCACGACGACGGGCGTCGACGGTGTGCTGTTCGATGCACTCGACGACCTCGGCTACGACCTCGGCGATCCTGATCTGATCGACGCGTTCGGCGAGGTGCTGAAACGGGGCAAGCTCATCGCGGCGGTCGGGGCGTGGATCGACGACTGGGTGGACGTACTGGCATCGTTACTGAAACCCAACCCCGGCGCCGTCGGGCATTCTTCCCACGACGTCGTGACGCTTGGGGAGAAACCAGACCAGACGACGCTCGGCGAAGTAGCCCAGCCGGCGCTTGCGGACTAACTGCCAGACATGGTAGATACAAGTCAACATTCGTATTCGGAATCGGAGGTCGAACAGGCGATCGAGGATCTTGAGCCGAAGGTGGTCTTGGAGGGGTTGCAACTCGAGTCGGAACTCACCAAGCTCCTGAACTACGGCGTCCTACTCGAGGAAGCGAAAGCATCTGTCGAAGACCAGCACGGTCGCGAGTACACTGTCACCGACGAGTACGAACAATTCGACGAGTGGCCCGGAACCACGCGCCCGCCGAAGATCGATTCGAGTTCGTGGGTCGACCTCGAGCACGACCAGGGCAGCCGAGAGTTACGCAAGATCGCCCGCCAACTCACACAGGGCTACGACTACACCGTCTACGTTATCGAGTGCGAACCACTCGCGCCGTCGCTCCGCGTGCTCGAGCGGCGTGCGAAAGAGGTCTTCGGCGAGTGCCCTGATTGGGTCCGCCGTGCGTACAACGCAGACCGAGTCTTCTACCTCGGGCAGACCTCGGCGCTACACAAGCGACTCGTGACGCACGCGACGGGAACACTCTCGGAAACACCGCCGCCGGCAGACGTCGCCCGGATCAGCGACGTGACGGCTGTCGGTGTTCCGTTCCGAACGACGACTCGCGAGGATGCGGAGCGACTCGAGACGTGCTACGGTGAAAATCTACAGGATGTGCTCGATGGGGAGGTGTTCCTCCACTTCCGCTAACTCTCGAGCCCAGTAAACCGCCACGTCGTCGTTCGAAGCCCACGATTCACGAGTTCGAAGTGATCGGTCGCGGTAAGCGTCTTGATCCGATCCTTCAACGTCTCGGCAGACCGGATGTCAGTGTGGCCGCGGTACAGCTCGCGAAGATCGTCGATCGTCACCCGTTCCCGACCGTCGGCGACGAGTGCCTTCATGACCTTCTTGTCTCGGTGGTCGGTCGCCGACGTATCGCTCAGATCGATCTCGTCACCGGAGAGACCGTTGACCGCCTCGAGCTTCGAGAGTCGGCTGTTCAACTGTCGGTTGCGGGCCTCGAGTCGGCAGAGTTCGGTGTGCATCTCTCGGAGAACGTCCGCGAGCAGTTGCACTTGCTCGTTGGCTGGGTCGTCGGCAAGTTCTTCGACGCTCTCAAAAATATCACGTTGCCGACGCTCGATTCGCTTGGTTCGGCTGGGACGGTCAGTTTCGCCGCCTGCTGCGTGTTCAGAATGAGCGGCCATTATGATAGGTTCTACAACGGACAGGACTATAAACCCTTCCCCCACAAGCCGAAAGGAAACTTAATTCGCCCGCCAGACGAACTCTTGGCCGATTTCTTCTTTTTCGATTCGCCCCTGTTCCTCGAGTTCTTTCAACCGTCGCCGGGCCGTGTTCCGGTGGCAGTCAAGTTCGTTCGACACTTCGCCAGTTGTTGTCGGTCCGAGCCGTCGGACGGCCTCGAGAAAGCGGTTCGACGTATATTCGGAGTCGAACCGACCGCTGGTCTCGTCTCGTTGTCGATCGGGTGGCACTGGGGGGAACTACGAGCCGGAGCATAAAAAGCGTAGTGCACCTGCACAATGGGCAAAACCTAAGTACTAACAGTTCTATGTACTAATCAGCACGAACGGTTCGCTCGAGGGAAATGGTCTCTCGGAAAAGCGTCATGTTAGGGCATGACGCGCGATAGTTCGTGCTCCCCTGGCAATAGAGGATTCCGAACCATGAGCACGTTACAGACTGAACGACTTAAATCTAGCCGCAACGAATCGACGGAAGAGAACCCGTCACAGACCACCAGCAAGCCACGTGTCATCGGCACGTCCGACGGCGAGGTCAACGTCGATCTCCCGGCGACCCCATCCTACGAGCGCAACTACAGCGATCTCATCGAGGAGGCCGTCCGCCAATGAACGGTCGCTACAACGCGGGCGACGGCCAGACCAACGAGTTCCCGAAACTCAAGGCCACCCACGGCGAAGATCCCGCCCGGTGGCTCGAGTCGAGTGAACTCATGGCGACCGCACGCATCCGCGGGATTCGCGACCCGGAACTGCTCGAAGCCTACCACGCGGTCGCAAAACAGATTACGGCTGGCAAGTTCCGCGAGTCGATTCTCGAGGCGATCGCCGAGCGCAAGGCCGACCTCGGACTCGTGGCTGGCGACGAGCTGGCCGACGCGCCTACTCCCGACGCGACCGCCGACCCGGTCCCGGCGACCGACGGCGGAACCGAACTCTCCCACTCCGAAGAGGAGACAGACACCGCCGAACCCGAGGTTTCCGACGTTGCGATCCATCCCGACGCGGCGGGACTCGAGGCCGGCGAGGTCCTGGTCCTCGAGCGCGGCGAGCGCACGGAGTACATTTTCCCGGCGACCGCCGACGCCGCCGAGCCGTATCTCGCCCGCATCTTCGCAGACGGGGACGAGCGCACGCCGGAACCGGTCGCCCTCTCGTTTGATGAAGTCCTCTCGCGCTTCGAGGGGTCGCCCGATTCGGTCCCGCTGGCAGAGATCGACGTCGATGCACCGCGGGGCGCGGCGACCGGAGGCGATGCCTAATGCCCGGACTCTCCGGTCGCATGACCTACACTGACCGCAAGCGCGCCCGTGCCAATCACCTCGAGTCCGAGTATGACGACTTCGGCCCCGAGGATCTCCCCGAGACTATCGGCGCGTTCGAACTCTCCTACACGGACCCCGACGGCGACTACTGCCCGAAACACGACGAGTCCTACCAGTACGAACACCCGGACGGGCGCACGCTCGAGATTACCATGACCGAACGCAGCCACAGCTACGAGGTGCTGACGCGGACGACCAACGATGGCGTCTGCTACACGAAAGACGAGGAGGTCGGCCACTATGGCTACCTTGGACAGGCCGCCGAGGCTGCCGAGGATCGATTCGGAGGTGATGCCTAATGCTGTGTTGCGAGCACTGCCAATCGCCGAAACACCTCCGCATCACCAAGAGCCACACGACCGTTTCGAACGACCACACGCAGGTTCTCAAGATCCACGAGTACCTCAAGTGCCGCGAGTGTGGCCTCGAAGGGACGGCCACGGCCGACCTCGAGTCCGAGACGCTCGACCTCTCGGGCGGGCTGGTCGACTCTCCCGAACGCCCGCGAGCGACCCCGCGTGTCGGAGGTGGGGCCTAAATGGCCAACCCACTGGGCACCGAGAAGGTCTCGGACACCGAACTCCTCGCTCGCGTTCGCGAGTGCTACGACGCCGGCCAGACGCTCTCGGGTGGCGGCGTCACCGCCACGACGGCCGCCGCGGACCTCCCGATCGCCCCGAAGACGGCGGAGGATCGCCTGCGCGACCTCGCCGAACGGGGCCGCCTCGAGCGCGACTGGGGCTTTTCTGATCATGGTCACCGCCTGGGCTACCGCTGCCCAGAGGATCGCACCGTCGCGTTGCGTGACGGCGAGTCCCGCGACAACGCCCACGCGGGCGCGGTCAACGCCCAACTCGCCGAGGCCGACGCCGAGCTTCGAGACGAACTCGAGGCCCGGCATGGCGACGACGATGGCGATCGGGAGGTTCGGGCCGACGGCGGCCAGACCACACTCCCGGTCGGCGAGACGCGCCCGCCGCAGGTCCTCGCGAACGTCCGCACGACCGCGATGGGCGAGATCGTCGCGATGGTCATGTGCGCCCACCGCTTCGACCCCGAAGACCTCCGGGGCTGGCACACCCACGAGCCCGAGGCCGTCATCCGCGGGTGGGTCCAAGAGAACGCCGAGGCGACGGTCTCGCGGCTGCTCGGCGACGACGCACAGGACCACTCGACGCGGTCTCCGGCGTGGGTTCCCGAGATCGAACGCGAGCGGATGCGCGAGCAGGCCCGCGACGACGACGGGACCGAGCAAGCGACGCTCGTCACGGACGGCGGTGCGATCGACTGGTACTGCCCCGACTGTGGCGAACGACGCCGCACGCACACGGTCGACGAACCAGACGGGCGCTGCTATACCTGCGGCACCTCGGTCGACTGGCAGCGCACGCCACCAGCGGACGACCGGGAGATCCGCGCCGACGGGGGCGTTCCGTCCTCGGATGGAATGGAACGATTCGAGGGGGTCGACGAGATCGTGCCGAACGGCGGTCGCGATCGCGACGGATCTCACCGAACTCTTGGCCGCTGGACCTTCGAGTACACTCCGGCACGGGAGTTCGTCGAAGACCGACTCGAGGGTCGCGTTCTCAACGCCTGCGCGGGGAAGACGCTCCTCGAGCACGACGGCGAGGTCGTTCGGAACGATCTCAACCCAGACCGAGACGCCGATCTCCACGTCGACGTGTGCGAGATAGCGGACCACTTCGTCCCCGGAGAGTTCGATACGGTCGTTTTCGACCCGCCGTTTGACGATCACCAAGCGGACGACAAATACGACGGCCTGCGCGCCGACGGCGTTCTCGAGGCGTTCGGAGAGTTCGCGAAGCTTGTCCGGCCGAAAGGGCGCGTCATCACGTTCGGATGGAACTCGTGGGGCATGTCGTCGATAGACGCTTTCGAGCGCGAGGAGACGGTCCTCCTCCAACGCGGCCCGTGCCTTCGCGATGTCATCGTGACCGTAGACCGCCGGACCAACCATTCTATCACGGTGAAACGGAGCGGAAACGGCCGCACACTACACACGGAAACTGACGATTCCGACCTCCGCGCCGACGGCGGCACGGTCGGACTCGACGGCCGCCACTGGACGCCGACCGCCGGCACAGACACGGACTCCCCGAACGCCTGTCAGAACTGTGGTGCCCAGCACACCAGCCAGTACGCGCGTGTCTTCGGCGATTCCGAGACCGACACCCTCTGGCACTGTCACGACTGCGACGAGCCCGAGATTTGCGGCCGGGATATGAAACAGGGCGCCGGATCGAATCCCGACTACGACCCGCTGGTCGACCGCGGGAAGTCGACCGACCACTACCCGGTGTTCGGAGGTGAGGGGCAGTGAGCGACGACCTCGAGAACGTCGACTCGGCCCACTCCCACCGGCCCGGCTACTCCATGACCGAGCCGTGTGAACGCTGTGGACGCGACGGCCCGTGGCTCAAACAGCCGATCGACGAGGGCGGCCGCGGCGCGACCGAGGCCTACTACGGCTACGCGCCGGGCCGTCTCTGCCGGGGCTGTCACATGGAACTGCTCCCGAACCCGGAGGTCCTGTACACCGAGCTACTGGACATCGAGTTCACGTTCTACTACGGGTGCGCGTCCGGGTCCTCGCGAAAGGCGCTCCGCAAGATGGAGGAATCGCACGTCATGGTCTCCTACGCGACGAAAAACAACGGACCACTCGGGACCGAATCGGTCCACTTCACCGACTGTGGCGGCGCCCCCGATTCGTTCAAAGACGGCGATATGGCCGACACGGGCGACTACGTCACCAGTGACGGCGACTACCTCGAGTACGTTGCCGAGGCCGACGCCGACCTCTGGTCGCTTCGAGACTACCCGTGCGAGCCCGACGTGCTCGAGACCCACGACCGGACCGTCGCCGACCACCAGCGGATGACCATCGATCGCCACCGGTCGCTTCTCGATTCGGCGGCCGACCGCGGGATCGACGGCCAGCCGGTCGCGGTTCTCCAGGGCTGGACGGTCGAGGACTACCTCGAGCATATCGATGCCCACCGCGAGGCTGGGACGCTGACCGACTACGTCGGGATTGGCTCAATCTGTCGCCGGAACGCCGACGAGGAGATTCAGGATATCATCCTTGCCGTTCGCGACGCGCTCCCGGCGCGGTGTCGGATTCACGCGTTCGGTGTCAAGCTCCCGGTCCTCGAGAAATCGGGCGTGCTTGATGCACTCGCCAGCGCCGATTCGTGTGCCTACGATTACGGGCTCATGATGGAGGCGATCTACAACGGCGGCGACTACTCGTGGAAGCCGATCGTCGGCGAGTACCTCGAGTTCAAAGAGCGCGTCGGCGAGCTACTCGAGAGCTACGACGACCTCGAGCAACAGTCCCTCGGCGCGTTCGGCGGCCAACCAATCGCCACCGACGGCGGTGAGACCCAATGAGCCGCGCCGCCAAGGCGGTCCAACAGCGCCGCCGGGACGAACAGTACAACGACGTGTTCCGGGCGATCGCCACCGCCGACACCGCACCGACGAAACGCGAGATCGCCCTCGAGACCCACCGCTCGGATGGCCAAGTCCAGCGCATCCTGCGTGACCTTCGCGAGTACGGCCGCGTGCGCCGCGTTCGCGACCCCGAGGACGGCCGCATCATCCGCTACGAGATTACGACGCGCACCGACCAATGAGCATTCGCAACCCGAAAGGGACCACACAAATGGCAGCCACACCCACCCAGACCGACCGTACCGACACGCAACCGACCGACGCGACGCTGACGCTGTTTGCCGCCCGGCCACGCTACGAGGGCGGCGAGTCACTCGCGGCGATCGCCGACGACCTCGAGTCCGACCTCGAAACGATCGCTCGCGAACTCCGACACGCGGGCGTGCTGAAACCGTGGGACGACCCGCGGGCGCTCGCGCATCTGTACCACGAGGACGACCACGCGCTGGCCGACCTCGCCGACTGTTTCCCCGATGGCCCCGGCCCGGAGCCGATTCGCCGCCGGATGGAACGGTACGGCATCGACCGCGAGCCGACGCTCGCGGAGCAACTGGCCGACCCGGAGTTCGGCCCGGAGGATCTTGGCCTGTCGCCGACGACCGGCGACGACCACGCGAAGTACACCAAGCGAGGGGAGCGCGCATGAGCGCCTACGGCCAGCTCGTCCCCGACTCGGAGCAAGCGGACCCGGCAGACGTCGAACAGGCGATCGCACGACTCGAGCGCGAGGGCGAGCACGAATGACGCCGTTCCCCATCACCACGGCCGCGCTCGCGGCGATCGTCGGCCTGTGGGCGCTGGCGGCCGTCGGCGTCGGCGTTGTGGATCTGGCGACGCGCCTGCGTGCCGGCCGTGTTCGCGCACCCAGCGGACTCGAGGAGGCCGATTCCGAATGACGCGCCACATGACCGACCGGAAGGACTGGGTCTACATCGCGGAGTGTTCCGAGCACGGCGACGAGCACGTTCGACTCGAGGCCAGCGCCCGCGCCGCGGCCGAGGGCTATCAGGACCCGGAGGAACTGTTCCCGATCGACGAGTGTCTGGGGTGTGGTGCCTCGCTTGCGACCATCACTGAATCCCAACAGACGGAGGTTCTCGAATGAGCACAAACGAATCCGACGAGACCGAGCGTGCGGACATCCCGCCGAAGGGGCTCCCCGAGAAATGGCGAGACATCGCCGCCCACACGCAGCGGGATAACGAACCCTACGCGAAAGCACTCCGGCGCTGCGCGACGGAACTCGAAGACTCCGACCGCTATCCAGATACGGAAGCGGACGACCGCGACCGCGTGGTCGGTCACCTTGAACAGTTCTACACCGTCCGCGAGGACGGGACAGCCCATGCAGAGGGTCTTGAACCGGGGAAGTATGCCCTCGTGCGGTTCGACCCGGAGCGTGAGAACGAATGAGCACGAACACCGACGACCCGTTCGACTACGAGCACGATATCAGGTCCCCGTACGCCACCCGGCCCGACGACGTGCTCGAGGCCCACCACATCGAACACGAGACGGCGCCGGACGAACTGGCGATCTTCCCCGCGAGCGCGGGCGACGAGGTCACGCACCAGTGGATGGTCGCGACCGGCGCGGAATCGTTCAGAGACCTCGAGAACTGGCGATAAAAAACAGCGACCGGACGTTTCTACGCGACGACTTTCTCCCCGATGAACGTCTGACCGACCGCCAGCGGCCAGCTTACCTCGGGAATGCGAGCGTCTGCCCAGTGAGCGATTCGGTCGGCGAGATTCGGTTGCTCCACTGTCCGAATCGTCACGCTTCCGTCGCTGTCTGTGTAGGTCCGAATGATGGCCTTAGTGCTTGAATCACTCTCGCCGTTCGGTCTCGTCACTTCGCCGAACCGAGTGCCGCCGCCCTGTAACACGGCATCGTCGTTTCGCCACGCAACGGCGCTCTCGCCGTAGGAATCGAAGTGAACCACCACTTCGACGTTGGTCTGAAGTGCTCGCTCCGAAGATCCTTGCACGACACTCACCTCGAGCGCGTGGTCGCGCACGTCAATCCCGGCGTCGGGTTTCACATGCAGCGATCCAATCGAGGCCTCATCCCCTGGTGCGACGGCCATCACGCTGGTCGTCCCGCGCTCGGTCTCGATTTCTGCCGATTCAAGCACCTCCCCAACCACGGCGTACTCGCCGCCGACACCCTCGCCGATACGGACGGTCGCGGGCTCGCTGCGGGGATTCTCGAGTGCCCGAACGCTCTCGCGCACGACGTACTCGCCGGTCTCACCGGAGACGGTCAGCCGCAGGTCGTACACCCCGACGCCGCCGGTGTCGAAGCGCACGCGCCCATCGGTCAGATTCGACACCCGAACCGCGCCGTCGGGGCCGACGACCTCGTGGCCGACGATCTCCCTGCCGTCGACGCCGACCGAGACCCGTTCGTCGGGACCGGGGGCCAACGTCGAGAATTGGACGGCTTCGAGCGCCCCGACCTCGCCGATCGGCACGCGGTCGTCCAACAGCCCGTCCTCGCCAGCGCCGACGACGCGGACCTCGCCGGCCTCGCCGTCGATCGGTGCATCGTCGACTACCAGTTCATCGTCGCTGAACCAGCCACCCTCATCGACGTGGTAGTGTTCTTCGACAACCGTCTCACTGCTTCCGTCGGGGTAGTGAATCTCGGGGGCCAGCGTCTCGGGGTCGACGCCGTCGGGCAGCGTATACTCGAGGTCGAGCGTCCCGTTGATCGCCTCGAGCGAGATATCCTCCGCGCTCGGCGGGTCGACGGTCGCCGCGGTCGCGAGTGCCCGTTGCATGTGGTCGGTCTCGCGGGCGAGTTCGTCGCCGCCCAGCTCGTCGGCGTCGCGAATCGCCTCGAAGTCGGACCGATTCAGGTACGCCGACTCGGCGCCGGGGACGGTCTCAACCAACCCGCGGTGGGTCTGGTACACCGACTCGAGGCGCTGGCGTTCCATCTGGTCGAATCGCTGGTCGTACTCACTCCGAAGTTCGGCGACTGTTTCGTTCAACCGCTGGTCCTCGAGCAAGGCCTGCAAGTCCGCGAAGGACTCGATATCGCCGCTTGGTATCGAGTCGGCCCGATAGACGTCCACCGCCACGCCCTCGGCGGGCGGGGCGACGGGCTGGCCGTCGGGTGCGGGGAGATACACGCTCCCGTTGTACCCCGACAGGCGCGCTTCCCGAAGGTCTTCGAGCGACGGGTCGGTGACGCCTTCGAGCACGGTCCCGTCGGCTTTCATGGCCGTCAGTTGGACCGAGACCGCCCGTTCGTCGATTTGCATTTCGAACCGCCCCTCGGAATCGGTCCGCACGGTCTCGCGAACGATGGTCTCCTCGGCGAGGAGAGTCGACACGCGTTCGGCCCGCTGGGTGAGTTGGCCGGCCTCGTCGCGCATATCGTCGGCGATCGCACTCGCAATCTCGTCGGGGTCGCCGACGGAAAAGACGTAGCCCGCACCGCCGTCGGCCGGGGCGACGCGATAGATGCCGACCGGAAGCGTTGTCCGCACGCCGTGATGGTCGCGCTCGGTGAGGGGATTCGCGCCGGTGGTCGTGGCGATCGGACTGGTTTCGTAGGTCCGGGTCTCGAGGGTGTCGCCGCTGCCGGCGAGTTGCTCGACCTGAATCTCGCCCGCCGTCGTGGCGCCGGGGAACGACCCGTCGACTTGGTTCTCTATCCAGCCACCGTCGGCGCCGCCGTCCCACAGGGAGAGCGTGACCTCGCTTCCCTGCGAGACCGTGAGTCGGGGCTCTTCAACGGAGGAATCGGCGATATGCGTCGTCCCGACGCCCCAGTCGTCGGATTCATGCACCAGCGCGTAGGTCGCGTCCGTGTCGGTATGCGAGTCAAGATCGTAGTCGGGGTCCCACGCGGCGGGGAGCGGATTCTCGAGGTCCGCGAGTAGGTCCTCGGCTTCGCGTTCCAACGCGCCGGGGTCGGTGGACTCGAGGCCGCCCTCGATCGCCCCAACGCCGATGACCGTAGCGTTCGAAACTCCCGAGCCTGACTGGTCCGTGACGCGCCCCGATATCGTCTCGGTGCGATCAATCTCGGCGTGGAACTCGACAATTTCCTCGGATTGGGAGAGGTCGCCGACGTACCACTTCCCGTTGTACAAGCCCATGCCGTTGGCTTCCCCGGAGAGGTTCCCGCCGATATCGTAGGTCTCGAGCACGTCGCCCTCGAGTGTGGTCTCGGTGACGGTCTCGCCCGCGTCGCCGGTCAGATACAGACTGTCGCCCGCGATGTGCAAGCTGATCGTCGTGTTGTACGGCGAGCCGATGCGCTCGCGTTCGGTGTAATCGCTCCCGTTGAAGACGGCGATCTCACCCGCGTCGGCGACGTAGATATCGCCGTCGTGGGCATCGAGGTTCCACGGCGCTTCGTTGAACTCGGTGGTCGCAAAGGTCGAATTATCCCACAGGACTTCGCGATTCGTGAATCCATCGTCGTACTGATAGACGACGTTTTCCGCGCCGGAGGCCACCAGCCACGTCCCGTTGTGCCGGGTCATCCCCGAGGGCTGGATACTCAGCGCGTGCTCGTTGGTCACGGAGAGCGACTCGTCGAGTACGTAGACGGTTTCCGTGTAGCCACCGCCGACATAGAGGCTCCCGTCGTGTTCGGCGAAGCCTTGGGGCCACTGCTCGCCGCTGATCGACGTGCCGTTGCCGGTCGGTTCCCAATTCTCGTGGTCGGTACCATCGCTTGTCGTGGTCGTGGTCGCCGTCGCCGTCCCGATCGGTACGCCCGCGACGATGGACGTGACCAACAGGGCCGACAGGACGACCGCGCGTATCGTGTGCCGTTTCATTGGTGGAAACGGCGTGTCCGGGGCTATCGTCGTGTTCGTTCGGTGACTGAATGAAGGTTCGGATTCCGTAGGGGTTGACCGATATTGCTAGTTTCCGAGGTCAGAAATCGGGTGGTCGGGGGAACGTTTAAGCCTGAAAAGATACAATTCTGAAATATGGCACAAGCTGATAGAAGCGCCATGCGAGCGGCCCCGAACCTGACTGCATTCCAGCGCGATTTGCTGTTCGTAATCGCGTCCATTGGCCCCGCGAAAGGGCTCGCAGTCAAAGAAGAACTGTCTGACTACTACGCGGCCGAAATAAATCACGGGCGTTTGTACCCCAACCTTGACACGTTGGTCGACAGCGGGTACGTCGAGAAAGGCCAGATGGACAAGCGGACCAACAGCTACGAACTCACGCCGGCCGGCGAGCGCGTGCTCGAGTCTCGTCGCCAGTGGGAAACTGAGCGGTTCGGAGGGGATGTGTGATGGCGGCCGAAGCTACGGGCCGCGAGATATTCGACTTCGAACCCGCCGCCGCGTCCCGATACGACGGCGACCACGAGTGCCAGTACGACTGCGAGGAGACCGCCGACTGGGTAGTCGAGTCCAAGGCGTCGGGCTACACGGGCGGCAGAGTGTTCTTCTGTTGCCAGTCGTGTAGTCGGGACAATCGGATCTATGCTCGCGAGAATGAGCTGTATCGCGCCGACCTGAGCGACGACGCCGCCGAGGTTATCCCCGACTCGGAACTCGAGCACGTCGACGACTTCGCGGAGGGCGATTCGTAATGCCTGCTGGCGAACCCAACGTCGAACAGAACGCCGGTCGGTGCGATATCTGTGGGTCGCCGATCGACATGACGGCCGGCGACGAGCTGGTTCTCTCCGAGTACGGCATCGACGACGAGGACGTGCGAGCCGAGTATGACCTCGATGACCAGGATGCGATCGACGCGGTCGCGGACGCCCTCGAGAGCGTCGCCGAGTCTGGCGCGGGCCGCGAACTGGCGTCGGTAATCCGCGAGACGGGCACGATGCGCGTCCACCAGTCGTGTCTCGAGGAGACGAACTACTCCCTGCTCGAAACGGAGGTGCCGGCGTAGATGCCTGACGACTCTCCCTACCGATCCGAGGGCATTCAGACGCCGCTCCACGTCCCAGAACCCGATACGATCAATTCCTTCGCCGTCACGGGCGACTTCGGATTCAACCACGTCGAGGGACCGTTCGCCGTCGAAAAGGACGGCACGAAGTGGACGATTGCCGTTCCACACGACGACGTACTCAGCCCGTCGGTCTTGAAAGACAACGAAGGCGACGGCTGCGTACTCCTCGCGGATTGTGAACCCGTCGGCGGCGGGCTCGTCGAGACGGTCCACGACCCGGAGGGCGAAGGCGAGTTACACGTCGTCGTCGACCAGTATCCCCGAGGTGACGAGTAGCCATGCCCGACGCCGAACCCGCGTTCCAAGTCGATATCCCGATCGTCGTCACGCCCGAGATGGCCGAAGACATCCGCGACGACCTCGAAGAAACCGGCCGTGTCTCGGTCGAACTCCGAACATCGCGAGCGCCGAAGGCCGTCGAGATGATCGAGTGGCAACTCGAGCACGAACAGCCGCTCCTCGAGTTCACGGAGGACTACGATTCCAATGAGTAAATCAGCACACCAAACCGACGCGACCGAATCGAAGCGACGTACTGCGATCGAACAACTCGGCGGCCCACGCGCCACGCAGATGTACTACGACGCCGACCGCGAGCGCCCAGCCGTCCTGCGGCAGAAAGACGGCTGGGGCGTCTCGAAACGCGACTACATGGAGCGCACCTGGTACGTCGTCCACCCGCGGTGTTACATCGCGGACCACGGCTGCGAGATCGAAACGATCTCTCAGCGCACCAAACTCGAGCGCATGGAGACGGACCGCTACCAGACCCTTCCCGACGCAACGGTCGACCAAATCCTCGAGACCGCACAGGCGCGCAACCTCGAGTGGTACAAAGCCGAGTGTCCGCACATCCCCTACGACGGCGAGGGCGGCGTCAACGTCTATCTCGACGGCGAGTATCTCGAGTCCCGGTCCGTTGAGAGCGAGCACAAAATCACGGCCAAAGACGAGCCGTTCGACCCCGAATTCGAGGTTCACGTCGAGTATGGCGATGATCCCGGCCCGGTCGTACTCGAGACCGACGGCGAGACGACCGAATACACGCGGGCGAACGAACCCGATGCGATAGAAGACGGCGTAGTCTACGAGCCTGCCGACGGCAGCGACGCGCCAACGGTCGAGTTACGCGTCGATACGGGCTGTGAGGACTGTGGCGAGACCGAGTACGATCTGTCGGAGGTGTCTGTCTAATCATGACTGAACCCATCCCCAAACGACCAGCCGACCAGTACGCCCACGTCGACCGCCAACAGGATCGTGACGTTCGTGACGCCGACGCCTACTACACGATGGCCGTCTTCGAGGAGGGCGACCAGTACGTCGCCACCCAGGACGGCGCGTCACTCGAGGCCCGCGGGTTCTCCCCGGCGGAGGCGATCGCCAACTACGCGAACGCGGTCGACGCGAAGAACAACGGCGAACAGGTGGTTCGTGATGCGTAACCATCCAGCGCCGGGCGCCAAAATGCCCGCTGGCGGGACCGAGTTCGCCCCGGAACCGATCACTTGCGATCGGTGTGACGACCCTGCGACGCGCTCGTGGGAAGGCGACGGCCAAGACCTCGACCTCTGCGAGGACTGCCACGACGCCCTCGGGAGGTGGCTCAACCGATGACGGAGCTTACCGACGCCGACGTGGAAGCCCACTACCGCGAGCGCGAACAGGAATACGAGGACCTCAACGCTCGTGCCCACGCCACCGACGAGTCGCAGTTCATCATCGACTGCCCCGACTGTGGCACGCCGATGGTCCTCGGACAGTTCTGGAAAGGCGTCTCGGTGCCGGCGTGTCCCGACTGTAACGACACGGCCGATACGTGGGCGTTCGAACCACGAATCTCGGAGCGCCGCGCCGAGACGATCGCCGCCGACGAGACGGATCTCTCGGAGTTGATTCGGTCATGAAACGCATCACCAAAGCCGACTATCTCGAGGAGGCGCCCGAAATCGAATCGCAGGCCGACCGACTCCGTACCAGTACGGACCCGCAACTCGTCGCCCGCGTCACGCGCGAGTACTGGTGGTCCGTCGAATACCTCGCGTGGATCGACGGGCGCTGGTACGGCTGCGTGCAGAACATCGACGACGACAACCAGTGGGAAACGACCGACGTGGGCGAGTACACTGACGACCAGGCCTACGGGATTCTCGCCGACGCTGCCCGCGAGGATCGCCCGGAGGTAATGCAGTTCGTCCCGCGGGGTGACAGTCCGCTATGACCTCGGAATCTGCCGACACACCCGAAGTCTACCCCACCGACCCCGAGACCCGACTCTACCCGTGGCAATCCGCGCCCTCCCAAATCGAACAGGCACTCGAGGCCGCCCGCGACGGCCCGACCGAACGGGAGTTCATCAACATGCTCCACTCGCTCGACGGGATTTCCGTACTGGCCGACGGCCGCGAGGAAGAGTGGCGACCGACCCAGATTACAGTCGAGTGCCACAGCGAGGCCATGCAGTCGAGTTCGGCGACGCGGGACCTCATCACGATCGCCCGCCGCGCCGGCTGGCAGCTCGCGAGCGTCGGCTTCAACTATCGGCACCAACTCACACTCGAGGAGCGTGGTTCGCATGTCGAGTGACCGCCAACGGAAGCTCAACAAGCGCATGGACGACCTCTTCCCACAGGAACAATCGGACCTGTGCCGGGTCTGTAACGAGCCGGTCGTCGACGGCCGATGGAACTACTGCTCGGAGCGCTGCCGGGAGATCGCAAACGCGGTCCAGCGGATGTTCCTGTGGGACAGCGTCCGCGAACAGATCCTCGAGCGCGACGACTACACTTGCCAAGAGTGCGGGCTCTCGAAGGACATGTGGTGGCGGGCCTACCACCAGACCAAAGAACGGATCAAAGAACGCGCGCCACATCCAGGGCAACAGGCAAATCCCGACTTCGACGCGTGGCGCGAGCGTCGGCGTACGCTCACCGATCGCTACGGCGTTGACTCGCCCAACGGATCGTTCCACGTCGATCATATCACGCGGATCGCTGACGGCGGCCACCCGTTCGACGAATCGAACCTTCGAACACTCTGCGAGCACTGTCACAAACGGAAGACAGCCGACGAGAACAGCGCTCGAGACCTAGCGCCGGACGTGACGCTTGCGGACTACATGGAATCATGATCCGAACGATACTCGAGAAAGCGGAGGCCGTGGTCATGGCCGCCGCTGTGCTCCCGATTTGGGCTTTCTGCCAACTCCTCCAGCGCAACCAGGATCTACCCGACCGCGACCCCGCCGACGGGGACGACTGTATCACGTCCTTCGAAGCGACCGAGCCCGCCCGAATCGAGTACCGCCCGACCGAGGACACGCTCGAGGCGGCGGCCAACTCACCGACCGAGTACAACGTCTACACCGAGCGCCGCGTTACGATCGACCCCGATCGACTCGAGGAGTGGGTGCGAGCGAACTACGACGACGAGACGCGGGTTCATATCCAGACGAAATACGGGACGGACGTGTACACGCGCGGCGAGAAACTCGACCACGAGTGTCCGGTCTGTGGCGACCCCGCGCTCGTCGTCTCGCGTGGCGGGCAGCGAGAGTGGTCCCATACCGACCGCGACGAACCGTGTACGCTCGAGGAGGTGGACGACGGTGAGTGACCGCCGAACCAGTTCTCACCGATTCACGGCGCTCACGGTCGGCCTGCTCGTCGTCGCGATGGCCCTCGGACTGACCGCGGCGCTGGTCGACGACACCGAGTGTACGGCCGAGTTGCACTACCAGAACGGCACCGTCGAAGAGGTCCCGGCGACGGTCGGCGATAACGGCGGGTGTGTTCCCGATCGCGAGGCACTCATCGAGCGGGGCTACTGGAACGATACACCGGAGGGCTCAGACGATGTCGAGTAACGACCAGGACACCGACCGCGAGTTCACGGTGTTCTGTCTGTTCCACGCCGCGGCGGGGTGTCTCGCCATCCTCCTTGGTAACGCCACAACGGACATGCTCGACCCGGCGCGCTTCGAGCAGTACGGACCGATCGCCGAGTTCACGATCGCCATCACACCAGCGTTCGCGATGGTCGCTGGCACGGTGCTGTTCGCCGGCTCGGCGCTGTTGTGGCTGGTGTTCGCAGACGCCGACCCGGACCGAAAGCGTGAGTTGATCCTCTGGAGGGACGACGATGCGTAGAACGTGCCAAGGCTACTGCGGTGGCTACGTCGATCTTGCCGAGGCCCACACGGTCGGTCGCGACGGCGAGAAATTCTGCGAGGATTGCTACGAGCGCTGGCGACAGTCTCGAGCCGACTGACTGATTTTCACTCGACACGCGGGGTGGTCTCGCGACTGTTACACTCGAAACGTGGTGTGCCCCCAGTTGCCGAAACCGCTATACGGCAGCGGGCAAAACCCTTGGCCGCCGCCGGCTAACCGGACGTCGTGGAGGGCTTCGAACATGGGTGTTTGTTGCCCCCTCGACGACGAGCCGTAGTGGCCGGCGGCATATCTCGTGCACTGCCAGCGGCACGCGACCGACGTACTGATTTCTGAACCCCGTTCCCACATCGAGGATTAGGACAATCTATTTGGATATTGTATCCGTATATTGTATCTGTATATGGGATACGCCATCCCCGCACAAACACGACGCGACGTGTACCGACGTGACCGCTACCGCTGTGCCTTCTGTGCAAAGACCCAGCAACAACACCAACGCGAGACGACTGGCGATCGGCGACTACACCTCCACCACATCTGGCCGCGAAACAATGGCGGCTCCAATTCGAGACGGAACCTTATCACACTCTGCCGGAGTTGCCACGCTCAGATCGAAGCCACGGCACAGGCGATCATTCGAAAATATCCAGAAGACGAAGCTCGCTATCGCGTCCGGTGGGTAACGATCAAACGGGTCCGAAACGACCACCCGAACTCAACTCCGTGGACAATGGCAGAACGGGCACACTTCCGGCGGTATGTTGGCGACGATCCGCTGATTGTCTGAATAAGATATATGTATCCCGTATCCGTATCCAGTATCTGTATATGATCGCACCAACTCGAGGAGAGAACCGATGACCGACGAGATACTGTCCGCGGCTACCTACTGCCCGAAAGGCGGCATCGCAAAGACGACGAGTACGGCCCACATGGGCGTCGCGGCCTACCAGGACCACGATCTCGAGACAGTCTTGATCGATCTGGCGGGCACGCAAAACGACCTCGCGACCCAGTTCGGACTCGCCGACGACGTCGCCGACCCGGACGTCCCGGTCTCGATTGTGTTCAGCGACAAGTGGGAACTCCTTCGGGACAGCGCCGACGACCTCGTTGATCGGATGGTCTACGAGACCACGGAGGGCGTCGACCTCATCCCGGCCGATAACGGCCTCGCCGCCGAAGACAACAATCTTGCGAACGTCCCGCGTGAAGATCGATATGACCGGCTCGAGACGTTCATCCACGACGAGATTGCCCCGGAGTACGACCTCGTCTTGTTCGACCTGCCGGGCAAGGAGGACAATATCACGATCAACGGGTTGCACGCTGCCGAGAACGTCGTCGCGCCGCTGAAACCCGGCGCGTTCGAACTCACCCAACTGGAGAATCTCGAGGGCGAACTCGAGACGATCGCCACCGATGGCGACCACGCTGCCAAGCCGCAATTGCAGCTCGTCTTTGCGACGATGGTCGACCGGACGACTAACCTCTCGAGTGAGTTCGTCGACCAACTCGAGACCGATTACCCCGAGATCGCCGGATCGCCCGTCGCCGAATCGGCGAACATCGCCAACGGACAGGCCGACGGCCGGACGCTGTTCGCCTACGAGGACGACGAGTTATACAACACGGGCCAGCGCGCTCGGAAGGCGTACCGCGAACTGACCGACGACCTACTCTCCCGACTCGACCAATGACTGACGACACAGAAACAGACCCGCAAGAATTGATCGACCAGCACAAGAACGAAACCGACGGCGGCCACTCCCAAACAGAGGCCGCGGTCGAAAAGAACGACGACGCCGACGAGACGCCCGAACTCGAGGACGCCGTAGCCGACGCCTACGAAAAGATCGACGAGGGCGACCGCTCCTCGAATCTCACGCTTCGGGACGAAAACCTCGCGGCGCTGTTCCACGGACTCGAGGATGCGAACCAACTCGCCGACGTCGGCGACGCGGCCGCCGAGGAACTCGGCTGGGACCAGGATGATACAGACACGCGGGCCGGTGTCCTTCGGGCGCTGGTTCGGATCGGACTGAAAGAAGTCGACGAGGACGTGATTCAGGCCGGCAAGGACGGTCGCGACCAATTCCACACGTCTGGCGAGTTCTGAATCCGGCGACCGAATCCGAACCACTACTATAGATACTGTATCTGGATACTGGATACAGATATTGGATACTATTATAGTCTTCCAGCGTGACCTATTATTCGGGCGGGGAAACCCGCCCGAAACCAAATGGCAACGAACACCCAACGGGCGATCAGCCCAGTCATCGGCACCGTAGCACTGCTCATTATCACCGTACTACTCGCGGCCACCGTCGCCGGCTTCGTGCTCATGATGGACATGCCCACAGAACCCAGCTTCGAGACCACCGACGAACCCGACGCGCCGACGGCCGACTTCTCGGCTTCGGCCAGCCGGACGGCCACGACCCTCGAGCACGTCGGCGGCGACCGGCTCGACGCGGCCCGCGTGACGATCGTCACCGCCGACGGCACGCAGTCGTGGGGCGACGGGGAGATTCAGGAGGGCGACCGGGTCTCTGTGTCGGGAGACGTGGAGCGCGTCGAATGGAGTGACGGCGAGCGGACGGTCGTGCTCGCTGAGTTCGGGGAATAGTCGGGGAAACGTACTAGGATTTTCACGCATATTAGAAACTATGACAGGACACGATACGACGGACGACGGCAACGAAGACACTCCGTGCGATATCTGTAGCAGCGGACGTAGTCGGTGCCAGGAACAGGTCGATGGGAAGAATCTGGGCCTTTGTGGACCCTGCCGCGAGCTACTCGTGAAGGGTGGCCGCGTCGAGGGCTCGAGAGTGGAGGTGGCCTGATGAGCGAATCCGGTAACGCCTCAGGCGGTACTGAACAGGAGACTTGCACTATCGAAGGGTGCGAAAAGCCGCAACACGGCAAGATGGACAAATGCACGCCGCACTCGGTTGACTCTGCCGCAGGTCGTCCGTTCCGTGACCTACAGACGGAGGACAATCGATGAGCCTACCAGAACAGACCGAACGGTCGGCCCGTATGACGATTCGAGTGAACATCGAAGACTCGGATGCTCGAGTCGACTCGTGTCGGGTAGCCGATTGTGATGTCCCGTTCATCGGGATGACGGCAGAGGACTACGCAGCGCACTTGGTCGATCACCACTCGTTCTACCGCCGGGCGAGTAGAAGGGTGATCCTCAGGTCGGTCTGCGAGGCGATCAACCGGACACAAGACACGGAAACGGAGGGATCGCAATGAGTAGCGACGATACTGAACACGACCCAGAAGAATCGATCAACGGTCTCAACCCCAAGTTCGCCGTTGAGAATCGGATCGATATGTCACTCCAAGCCGTCGCAGACATCCACACGAAGTGGGCATACGTCCGGATGGGCGAGGGTGGAGTGGATGGTCTGCGACAGAAGGCAGAGCATCTTGAGGAGTATGCAGCTGAGTTGCAAGCTGCTATCGACCGTTACGAGGACACGGAGAGTGATCGATAGATGAGCGGTGTTGAGCGCGTTCACGTTGAGGTTGACTTCCCTGTCCCCGAAGAAGCCGAGGAGTTGAATGCAGACGACTACCGCGGAGTTCTGAAAGAGGAGTTTGAGTCGTTCCTCGCCGTTGACGCGGACGTATCAGTCAATTTCCGAGGTGAGGGCGATGAGTGACCTTCTCACCTGCCAGTTCTGCGAGTGCCAGATCACGGAGAACATCGGACTCGAGGACCGTGACAAGAAGCTCCAGAACTACATGGATCACGTCTCGGAGGGGCACCCAGACATGGGGTTCGTCCTTGACGACGAGCGTACACTACGCACGGCTACTGAACGCTCGGACTAGGAAACGGGCGGCGTGCCCGTTAGCCCCGGACACGCCATTTTCTGCCGACTCACTATTACGCGAAAATACTATCGGATAGCGCCGCTGGTCACTCACTCGAGTCGGTCCGCGTTATCTCGAGTTCGCCCTGAATCTGCACGGTCTCGGGGAACGCACCCGCACTGTCGGGCTCACCGACGGCGTCGGCGATCCCGTCGGCGATCTCCTGGTAGGCCAGTACCGAGAGGTCCTGTGCGTCGCTGACGGTCAACTCGAGGTCGATGGTCTCACTCACTCTCGACACCCCGCGGTGCCGCTGGTACCATCTCGTCGATCGACACGTCGACGGCGACTGCCTCCGACCACCCCTCGCCGCTTGCGGGACACCGATGGGCGTGGTTCTTCGCGACCGACTCGGCGATCTCCCGGTTCTCCGCGACCGTCAGCCCCGCTTGCTCGAGGTCGCGTTCGACGACGACGCCACAGTGCTCGCACTCGGCCGTAACGATACCGTCGGGGGATTGGACGACGCCCGCCATTAGCGATCGCCCCCCGTGCCCTGTGGGACGTAGTTGACCTCCCCGACGCGACGCTCGAGCGTGTCGAGTGCGCGGTCGAACGTCGCGAACGAAAAGTCGTGGCTCTTCGGGAAGATCCGAACGAGCGACTCGTTCACCTTGATGTGGAAGAACTCGTTCGTCTCGCTATCGTAGACCTTCGAGGAGAGGTGTCCACCCTCTCGGTACGGGGCGATGAACGTGTACCCGCGTCTGGTAAATGCGTTCTGTAGCCTCGCGGGATCGACGGACTCGCTGGCCTTGTATCCCGCTGGCGTCGAGACCGGAATTTCCGCCCCTGCCCCTGTCTCGACGATTTCGCACTTGGTCTGTTCGTATGCCTCTCGGCGGGAGGTCTCACCCATCTACAGCTCACCCCGCGCAACCTCGAGGTGCACCCTCGAGACCGCCACACTCTCGACGCGCTCGAAGTGCGCGGTCTCGCTGGCGTGCTCGTGCGGGATGACCTCCTGCTCGTAGCCGTGGAACTCGTGGAACCGTTCGACCCGCCCGTCGCCACGAACCTCGTAGTACCACCGCCAGCCAGTCGTCGGATCGTCACACCGAATCACCTGGTCGTCGTCGCAGTCGGCCAGCGGGTCGCGCTGGCGTCGGAGTCGTCCGATCGGTCTTGCCGCCTGTTGGGATTGGCTCATGTCGTAGCTCACCTGATTCCGGCGGCCTCGAGTATGCGAGGTGCCCGAAATCATAGTTGTAAGTTACGCATAACACATAGTTAAGGCTATCCCCGACTACCGGCGGCTTGGGTCGGTGAGAGTTCCGAATCCAGGCGAATCGGTGGTCTGTCAGCGGTGCGTTTTTACCCACCCAGACTGATGTCTCAGATATGAGCAACGACCGCAACCTCGCTGACCGAATCGAGTCGTTCACGGACGGACTATCCTCAATCCCGCCGGAACAACTCGGACACCAGTCGGTTTCGGTTGGCACAACACAGACGCCCGCCGGTGGCCGCTCCTACCAGTCCGCACACGATCCCGATGACGGGCTTGACTACACGCCCGAACGTGACCTCGAGAATCCCGACGCGTGCCCCAACTGTGGATTCGAACCCGACTACCCGGACGCCCACCTCTCCGATGGGCCGGATGAACTACTTGAGAAGCGCGCGGAACTACTGGGCGAACAGCCCGATTCGTTCTGGCAGTCGACGACTACGACCTCGAGCGACGGCACCTACACGCTCCGTATCCAGTGCCCGGACTGTGACGAGACGGTAGCCGAATACACGGGCGAAGCCGACGGCGATATGTTCGTAATTCCCGACGGCGAGCACGACGGCGAGTAGTCGGCGCGACGTTTATCCGGTAGTTCTCCGAACACTCACGTATGGCGACAGACACCGACGGACCGCCGGGCCCACTCTCGGAGTTCGGCGAGACGCGCGTCTCGGAAGCCGCTCGGGAGCGGGCCGAACGGATCGACGCACAGACATCGACGTGGTGCTACTATCTGTCACTCTCGACCGGACTCTGCTCGCTGGTCGCGTGGCTGGCCGCGGTGGTCGGCGTCGTTGCGATCGCCTACGCGTTCCTCTCGAGTGGGACGACGTCCGTCGACTGGTGGAATCCTATCCTGAACGCGGCGATCGGCGCGGCGCTGGCCCGACTCTCTGAGTACTTCGAGAATCCCGACATGGAGGACCTGGTATGAGAACGGACGATGACCGCGGCCAACTCGGAGATCTCTTCGCTCTTGTCGTGGGGTTGGTCGTCTTATACGGCGTGTGGGCGCTCGCCTTCCGGTTCTTCTACCCACCAGAGGAATCGATCGTAGCCGACGGTGTCCTCGCCGTCCGGAGCGTGTTCATCGACGCTCTTGGCCCGTCGCGTGGCGCGGGGGCGTTCCTCGCGACGGTCCTTGTGCTCGCACTATTCCTCAATGTCGTCGTGTTCACCGATTACATCGGTCCGAATATGATCGCGAAGGACGTTCGCGAGCGGACCAGTGACGAGTAGTCGGCGCGACGTTTATCCGGCAGTTCTCCGAACACTCTGGTATGGCGACAGACGACGACACGCCCGGCCTGTTGGACGGGTTCGGCGGTGATCCACTCGCGTCAGAGACTGATTCGGAACCGGTCTACCCAGAAGGGGCGGGCCGACTCACCAATCGCCAAGCGGCGATCGTCGGGTCCACCTCGGTCGGCTGTGTGCTGGTGTCGTTGTGGTTATACACCCACCCGATTACGTCAGACATCGGGTTGTTTGTCCAGTTGACGGCTCTTGCCGTTCTTCTTGCGAGTCTCGGGATGGTACTCTGTGCCGTCTTGCTTATCGTACTCGAGGCACATACCCGACTCACTCGGGAGGAATAAGCCGTAGTCCCCGATACTGTTTTCCTAGTCGAGCGTGACACTCAATGTATGCAATACGACCGCGACGACGCCGGCTACGATCGACTCGCGACGTTCGACATCGAGACGACCCACTACAAAGCCTCGGAGGGCGAGACGGTCTCGGTCGGCGTGGCGATCCACGATCGGGCGACCGACGAGCTGACCTACGAACCGTTCCACCGCGAGAGTGCCGACGACGAAGCGGAGATCATCACCGACGCGCTCGCGTTCGTTGAATCCTGTGGCGCCGACGCCGTGGTCTCGTACAACGGCATCGAGTTCGATCTCGACTTTCTGACCGACCGGCTGTATCGCCTCGGTGCCGACAACGCCGTCGCCGACGCCGACCTCGAGCCCCACATCGACGTGTTCGCCGACCGCAAGGCCGTCTGTGACCGGACGGGAAAGAAGTGGCCGAAACTCGAGGAGTGTCTCGCCAGTTACGACTATCCCGAACCCGTCACCGAGTGGGGCGGCGCTCCCGTGACGAACACGCGCTTCGGGGAGGAACTCGGGCCGACGTATCTCGAGGCGGTCGCCGACGGCGGCGATCGGGCCGACGAACTGCTCGAGGTCATCGACCACTACCTGGTGACGGACCTGGAGGCGAATCTGGCGATCTACCACGCCGACTGTGGGGTCGACTTTGCGCCGGAGTGGCTGGGCGATCGGAAAGAGTTCTGAGCTTGCCCAGCGAGGGATTTAAGATATCTGAACGAAAGCGACCAGCCATGCCAATCCGAAACGCAATCGCATCCCTCGGCGGGTGGGTCCGCGGTCTCTTCGAAGCGACCGCCGAGTACGACGAGACGTATCTCGAGTATCTGGACTACAAGTACATCCAGACGCCACCAAACCGGGACGACGGGAACTGCCGGTGTAACATCTGCGGGGCGCTGTTCGACGATATACAAGAAACGATCGACCATGTCGGCGGCCACAACGGGACCGGAAGAGGTGAAATCGATCCGTTCGAAGGCTGGGGTATGCCGTCGCCGTTATCCGGCCGCGATGAGGCGCCGGACCCGGTCGCATCTGCGGTCGCCGAGGAGACGGCTGCCAGCCCTGGCCACATGGTGGAGCCGCCGTCGGGAGGGCCACCACTTCCCGATTTTGACCTCCCCGACGAGTGTCCACGGTGTGGATTCGAACCGGACGACCCAGCCGGCCGACTGATCGACGAGCAATCGCTCGAGGTCCAGTCCGAGCTACTCGATACAGATCCTGATTCACACTGGCGGCTGGCCACCGAGACATCGGACGACGATACGTCCCGATTCGCCGTCCGCTGCCCCGGGTGCAGTCTCGAGGTCGTGACTGGTCCGACCGGCGTTGAGCCTGGAACTGTGCCCGGCGCGTAGGCGATACGCTGGTTCCCCCGCGTCGGAGACTATCACTCTCTGCAACCAGTCCGAAATCCTATTTCTTACTCTGGTGGCGTTCTACACGGCCGGTTGCGACCCGGTCGACAGGGCAGACACGGACTGCACTGCTCTACTCTCATCCGCTTTCCTGCCCGATGGACTGATTCGACTCGAGTACCACTACTCGCGCATGTCCCAGTCCCGAACCCAACGCTTCCGTGGCCGATCGCCGCCCGACCGCGAGCCCGACTGGCAGGTCTCGACGGTGGCCCGGCGGACGACCAACGATTCCGGATCAAAGGTCTGTGCCGTCACCGGCGCGACCGTCTCGCTCGACGAGCCCCACTACTACGCGACGTTGCGCAAGCCATCGGTCGGTCGCCACCAGCCGCCGGAGTACGACCATCTAGTGGTCGCCGACGGCGCGCTCGGCGAGCTGGACGCGTGGCTCGAGGGAAGAAAAGAATAGAGGCGCCAGTTAGAAGCCGAGTTGTTCCCCAATCCGATTTTCGGCCGCCTTTCCGTACATCTGCTCCCAACTTTCGAACGTCGTTCGCTCGGCGATGTACACGTCGAACTCGTCGTCGGGGATTTCGAGGAAATCGTCTTCCGATTCGACGTCCCACTGACTTTCCTCGAGTAGTTCACCGAACGATTCGAAGTCGGTGTATTTCTGCATGAATCCGGTCGTGAACAACCCATCGAACGAAATCTTGTTTTCACCCTCGAGTTCTTCGCCACCCTCTTTCATTCCCTCGAGTCGATCCTGCAATTCGTCGAACCCGTCCGTTTCGAACGACATAATTCAATTATGGACCGTTGGCGGATAAGGATTTTCTAAACACGGCGAAAGTGAAAGTGGAACCCGACGATTTATCAGGGAAGCCGCGGCCAACGACGGCGATGCACTCCCGAACACTACAGGAAGACCTCCTGGTCATCGAGGCGCTGGTCGACTACCACTGGCGACGGAAAGAGAAACAGTCCGAACGGGCGGCTCGCGCGTGGGTACTCGCTCACGAGATCGCCGCGAGTCACGGACTCGAGGTCGTGGATGCGCTGGCCCAGCGAGATGAAGTGTGAGACACCGGGAAAATATATACTAAGGAAATGAAAATAGAAGTATGAAGTACGTTGAAGTTTGAACGAGCAGAGGCCAGTTTCGACCCCTTCTGACGCCGACTCACCGTGCCGATCACCGCCGACTGTGACCGGCGAAGCGACTACTTACCACATCGTGGACAAGAAACAGCAAGGTAGAACAGCGCCGCCGCTCCCGAGCTGGCGAACCGAGGAGGGAATCAGGCGCTACCCGAACTCGATCTGGACGATGTCCTTGATGAACTGCCGGAGCGTCACCGGCGGCCGGTCACGCGGCGCGTGGTTCGGGTAGTCCATCCGGAGGAACGCTCGCGTGAGCATCCAGCCGTTGTACAGGACCGTCGTGAGCCAGAAGAGGAACACGCGGACGCCGTGGTCGCGGGACTGCGTCTTCCCGAGCAGCGCCCGCTTCTTGTCCGCGTACGAGTTCTCAACGCGCCAGCGCATCTTGTACCGGCGGACGGTCTTCTCGGCGCTCATCTCGTCCTGCGTCGTCGCGTACGGGCGGCGACACTCCCACATCTCCTTCGGGATGTCCTCGACGTCCGGGATGTGCGTCTCGGAGTCGCCGTACTCGTCGAACGTGTGCTGGTTGTTCTCGATCTCCCGCTGGAGCGTCTCCTCGTCGGCGTTGTCCCAATCGGGCTCGGCGACGACGCGAACCGGGACGTTCAGGTTATTCTCCGAGGACTTCAGCCGGTAATTGTCGAAGTCGTCGTACTCGCCGGTCATCGACGCGAGGACGCCCTGTATACGCTCGCCACGCCGCTTCAGTCGCGTCGTGCACGTGATGTTCTCGTTCTTCAGGAACTGGACGATGCGGGCCGTAGCGAAGTCCGAGTCCAACGAGAGGGACTTTAGCGAGCAGTGCTCCTGCGCTTGCCCGACGAGATCCTTCACGAGGTCGTAGGGCTTCATCTCGGGCGTGTACGATGTCACGGCGACGGCGAGGTCCTTGTCGTGCTCCTGGTCGTGGGCGACGAGCGTGGCGAAGTGGAAGCCGTGCATCGTCCCGCGCTTGTTCGCGTTCCCGCGCGCCTTGTCGGGGCGGTCGCTGTTCTGCGGGTAGAACGGGATGATCGTGATGTCAAGATAGCCCTCAACGGGCCGGTCGAGCATCCCCGCGCCCTTCGCGGCGTTCAGGACGCGGTCGTTGATGGTCTCGAAGGCGTCCTGCCACTCGCTCCCGCTCCGGTTCTTGATGGCGTTCATCACCGTCTTCAGCGCCGGGTCGTGGCCGTTCTCTTCGAGGACAGCGTTGAACTCGGCGCGTTCGCGGCTGGCGTCCAGGCCGACGTCCAAAATCTCGCCGGCGTCGTAGGACGTGTTCGGGCCGCGGTCGAAGTCGGTCGTCCCGAGCATGATGTCTCGGACGTGCTCGATGCTCTCGGCGATCTCGCCGTCAGGGATCTCCGGCAGCGGTTCGTCGTGGTCTGGTTCGTCGCCCGGGAGGAACGGTTCGACTTCGGCGACGCCGAGCTTCCGCAGCTCGTCCTGAATCCACGTACAGTATTCGCGGAGGAACGCCCGCGTCCCCTCGGAGAACTGCTTGTTCCACGACCGCGAGAACGAGGTGTGGTCAAGCACGCCGTCGAGTCCGAGGTAGTGACGGACTCGCGGGCTATTCTTGAGGTGAAGTTCGAGTTCGTGGTATGAGCGTCCGGTCAGCAGGCGGTAGACGTGCGCCTGCGCGACGGTCTGCGCGTGTTCGTCGCCACGGCCCTCGTACTGGTCCTCTTCGCGGACTATCGGGCCGCTGTGCTTGTCGATGATACCGGCGAGAATTAGTTCTCCGTCGGTCCCGTCGCCTCTCGGCGGCTTGGTGGGCCGCTCGTCGTAGGCTGACTCGATGACGGGGACCGATCCTGACACAACCGGCTACTAATCATTTATACTTTATATACTTGCCCCCGCGAGAGAATGTTCAGTCTTCGTCCTCGGGTTCTTGGACGCGGCCCTCGGTGTCGGCCTCGATTAGTTCGATAATCCGTTGTTCAAGGCTCTTACTTCGGGGGACGGTGTCCTTCCAGTCCTCCCATTTGTCGTCGTCTATCTGGAACTGGTATTTGGTCATGTCCTCCCCTTCCGCGGTTTGGCTCATTAGTGTACCTAAGTAGGACTCGGTGTCACTTAGTTCTACTTACCAAGGGTTGCTTAGTCTTAGTAAGTAGAACTAAGTGGTTGGGAACGGTAGATGAAGATGCACATGGCACCAAGCGGAACCATCATCGATGGAGACGATGGCCGGGTTCACGTAGAGTTCACAGAGGAGATGTCGGACGGCACGACGCTGACGGTCACCGGTTGGCCCGAAGCTGCGGAAGACCTCGACCTGCTCGGACCCGGCCCCAAAGAAGCGAACGGCATCGAGGTGGTGGAAGAAGAGCCTCGGTATTACGACGAAGAAGAACAAGAACACGTAGCAGGATACACGAAGGTCGTTCTGGCTTTCGACGATGAAGAGACGCTGGAGTGGGCTTCTGACCGCCTCTACGACAAGGCGACGGAGCGATTTGAGTGGGGGATGGACGACGCAAGTGATGTTCAGGACTTCGCTGGTTCGATCCCCCACCCAACGGAGGTCACGGCATGAGCGACCCTGATGCGTCAGTCGCCAACGCACGAGCGATGATCAGCGATTTCGAGGACATCAGTGTAGAGGAAAAATACGGGGCAATCAAGCACGCGATTGCCGAGCTGGAGAACGCTCGGCGCGCACTCCCGGAGGACTACTGAGATGCTGTTCAAGGATTACCACATCCCGATGATTCGGTCGGGGTCGAAGACCGTCACACGCCGTGAGTGGGACGAGAACTACGGCCGACCGAACGTCGGGTCGGTGCAGATCGCGTCCGACGAGATGTTCACCAGCGACGAGGAGGCAGACTGCTACATCCGCATCCTCGACGTCTACGACCAGCCCCTCGGCGAGATGACCGACGAGGACGCCCGGAAGGAGGGTGACTACGAGGACATGGACGAGTTCCGTGAGGGTTACGCGAAGGTCTACGGCGAGGATGCGTGGGACCCGGAGAAGGTCGTCGCCGTTGTAGAGTTCGAGTACGTCGGCCGGGAGCGGCCTACTGAGGAGGAGATGGTAGCATGAGCGCAATCAATACATGCCCCAACTGTGGTGAGAAGGACGACCTCGTTGCTGGCGACGACTACGACGGAGGGTCCTTCGGCGCTGACGACACGGTCTGTCTTGGTTGTGATCGTGTTTTCGACGCGAACGGCGAGTGGTGCGGTGGGGTGAACTCGGAAGTTGCAGAAGAGCTCCATTCGACGTTCATGGACGCCCTGAGTAGCGCGGTTGCGCTTGACCCGGCCGAAGAGATCGACGAGGACACAGCGGCATCGACGATGGAGTTCTTCCGGTACGCGCATGGCGGTACGATGCTCCGGCAGGACCGATTAGAGGATGTCGTGGAATACTGGCTCCTCCACTACTACCACTCGCAGAAGGGGATGAAGGTGTTCGAGGTTGACTACACGCCGGATGCGAACGAGGCGGTAGTTCGGACGCGAGACGATGAAATCACGGTCCCCCACCCGAAGGAGACAGTCGTGAACTACGCCTCCAAGGTCGTCTACGGCGACGACGAGAACCTGGACGAGGACATTCGGAAGGCACGCATCGAGTACGACTTCGCAGCAGAGCCAGAGCAACTGAAGCAGTAACCTACCAGAAAACCAAAAGATGAGATACAACAAATGCTTTCGACGAGAGTCGTTCGTCAAATAACCACTTCAACGTACAGTATGACAGACGATACAATCGGTGTGTTGGTTTCCATCGCCTCCGTGTACTTACTGTTTGACTTCTTTCTCTGGAACGGGGGGCTGCTAAACCCTGCAATACTCCCCCGAATGGCCGGGGTTCTGTATTAAGACTGTATGGTCAGAATGGTCGAACAGCCCCGTTAGCTCTTGAGGTTGCTATTTTCGGACGGCTCGCTTCTCGAGTCGATTGTTGAGGTGGCGCCGGTACCTGTCCGAGAGACGCCACATCTAACCGCAAGTTCCTAACGATTCTACACGCTTTGTTTCAGGACACACCAACGAGTACTAGCCGGTCAGACTGAGCGGTGGGAAGGCACTTCTACCAGATCGCTAGAAGGAATCGAGGTTCATCTGTCCTTGCCCGATCCCCTTGACTCCAGAGGCTCGGAACGACCGCGGCGACACGATCTCTTCGGACTCGAGGCACTCGGTGAGCCACGCGGCGCGCTGGCCGTTCCCGTCCAGGTGTTGGTACGGATAGCGGAGTGTGCAGTCGAGGCGATCGAGAACGATCTTCATCGACCGGCGGAAGAGGTCGCCGGTTTCCTCCCGGAGGAGGGCCGGGTCGGCGAGCACCCAGATCGTGCCGCCGTCCCACTCGAGGTCGCGTCGGCCAACGTCGATCGTGGTCACGAGCTCTCCGAGGGAGACGTCGTCCAGGGGCGTCGCGTCGGCGCCGGGAGGAACCATTCCTTCGGCGCCGAGCTGGCGCCACTCGTAGGCGAGTTCGGTGCACCATTCGCGCTCGCGTGCGTGGAGGCTCGAGTCCTCCGCAGCGGCGAGGAGAGCGTATGTCGTCACTTCCAAAACGTATCTATCAGTGCCGCTGACTTACGCATTCGCGCCAAAATACAAGTGGTACGCGCTATCGGGATCTCTGGCGGGTCAGTAGTAGCCGCCCGCGTACCCGAAGGCATGGCTACAGTCCTCGCAGCGGAACGTCGGCTTCGCTGGAACAGTGCTGATTTCCGTGCTACCGCATTCAGGACACGGCGGGTTCTCGTCGTTCTCCCGGGCCTCGTGGTACGCATCCCAATCGACATTGGTGCTCTTCACAGTGCTTCTACAGCCTTCCTTTGGACACACGAATGCACGTGCTCGACCACCGTGCTGTCTCTTAGTCGGAGAAACGTAGCCATGTCTTGGACACAGCCAATCCCGTTCCTCTTCAAGATGGTATCTCCACTCCTGATCCGGTTCCTCGTGGATGTGATTTACGTCAGTCGTCCATTGATCCTCTTCTACCTCGAATGAGCGGCTGTTACACCACCAGCAGACGTAGTACCCCTTCCGCCCGAGGTCTCGGTATTCTGTCTTCGGACGGCTACAGCTCTCGCACGGTTCGAGGAAGGTGTGCTCTTTGACGTTGTTGACGATGTAGCGGTGCCCATCGTCAGTGTATTCATATTCTGGCCCGACGCACTCGTAACACTCACACGTCTGAACAGCTCCATCACTGCTCATCTCGAGCTCCCCTCGTGTCTACAGAGCGGTCGATTTTCTCGAGTTCGGCTGAATCTCGCTGCGGCTTCCCGTCGAACGTTTCGTAACGAAGTTCCCACGTCTCTGTACCGATCTGTTCGAGAACCGGCTCACGGGTCATGACGTGAAAACTGAGAGTGCGGCGATTGTACGAGATGTACGGGTCGCCACTCGAGAGGCTCCACTGAAGATCCGTCTCCACGTTGAACGTGACCGAATCCGAACCTCGGCTATAGACGTTATAAGCCTCGAACGTCTCCGTATCGCCGTTCTGGAACGTCGCAGTAACCTCATGGACGTCGAGTTCCTTCGTCACCGTCTCCTCCGCGACTTCCGGCTCTGGCTCCGGTTCCGGCTCCGGTGCACTCTTTCCTCGGCCAAGGAGTGTGCTTAGGAGGTTACTCATGTTCCCACCTCTGCCGTTTCCTGCTCACAGCTCGGGCAGGTGTAGATCCACGACTCTCCGGCGCTCGGCCCACCGTGGAGGTGGCGAACGTCCCATCCCTCGTGGTCGAACTCGTATCCGCACTCGGGGCACGGTTCGCCGTCCTCGAGCGGTCGGCGGGTCGGCCCCCAGTCGATCTCGTCCATGTCTGGCACTAATCGCTCAGTACCGCCGCTACTCATTTCGAACCCCCCGTTTCCGTGCCGAGTGAGCGAGCGAACTGGTCGGGTGAAATGCCCCAATCTACCCGCCCGGTGCAGATTTTCCGCATATCTTCGAACGACTCGTACACTGATTGGTGATACCCGTCAAGCTGTTCTTCGTCGTCTGGTACGCTCTGTTTGTCCCATTCGAGGATCGTGAGCCCCGATGGGAACGTGAACCCCCACGCCTCGAATCCCTCCTCGCCAACGTAGTAGAAGGGGCCAACACGCTCCGTTCCGTCGCTACTCATCTCGATCAACCCCCGCGCCTGTTGAGCGAACTTCGACGGAGACCGAAACCTCGTACTCTCGACCGCAGTAGCGGCATACGAGTGTCCCGTCTACTCGATCAGGGAGCTTCGGGTCGTGGCCGTTCGAACACCAGAGCGACGTATCGGTCTGGTAGCTGTCGTTCATCTACAACCTCCCGCGTGTTCCGGGCAGACCGGCACCATCTTTGGGTAGTACTCGTCTTCTTTCGACAGGTCGAAGCCATCGACGACAGTGGGTTCCCACGTCTGACCGCAGAAGTGACACACTGCGTACTCGGCGTTCGGGTCAACGAACGCCGGTCGTTCAGCCCCGCTCATCGTTGCTCACCTTCCGTGTGCAGTGAACGCCCGCCATCCGCCGCGATCGCGTTCGAGACATTGAACGTATCCTCGACGCGCTGGCAATTGTTGTGAGTGTCGCCCGAGCCGTGGATCGACTCAGTCAACTTCTCGCTGTAGCGGGCTGACGACGTAGTGTTGTAGAGGCCCTCGCTCTCCGGCCAGAACATCACCAGCGCGAAGTCCTTGTACTCGTCGTCCCGGTCGATCCATCCGAACACCGTAACGCACTGCGAGCCGTTCCAGTCGCCGACCGTGAACCGATCCCACTCGACGAACCGGGCGGCTCGGAGTTTGCTCTCGATCCATCGGCGGTTTTCGATCTGTTCAGTACCGTCTGTCTTGTTACTCAATTCCGACCACCTCGATTGTCGTGATCATGTCAGCACCGCCGTTCTCTCTGCGGATTTCCGGCCCCATCCGACGGCAGTAGCTCACTCGGTAGATTACACCGCCGGACTCGAGTTCGATGTACGCCTCTTTCCGGTCGTGGTAGCCGACCTTGAGTTCGGGCGTCGAAGCCTGAGACGGGTCGCTGGCGTTGAATCGAACCAACACACCCGGCTCGAGTGACCGAAGAATCGAGTCGTAAGCTCCGCAGTCCTCCGGGTGTTCCATACCGCTCATACAGACGCCACCTCGCTTGGATCGATGTGGTCAAACCAGTGCGCCAACGCGAGTTTTCCAGACGCGGTATTGAGCCACTCGTTCACTTCGTCACTTGTCCGGGGATGGTCAAGTTCGATGATAGCGACGGCGTCACCGATCTTGACGAAGCCCTCCGTCTCCTCGCACAGTCTGTGCCAGTTCGGTTGGTGACCATCCATGATAACTCGCTTACCGGGCTCTCTGCCGAACCTCTCCGCAGTCTCGTTGAACTCAAGGACAGAGACGTAGTCGTACGTCTCTTCACGTTCAGTGTCGCTCATCTATCGACACCCTCCGCCTCTACATAGCGATCCTGCTGCATATCCGCGAACCAGCCACAGTCTTCGTGTGGGCATCGCTCGGGAAGTTCCGACGGCGGCCCGTAGGCGACGTGTCCACACTGATACTGGCGGTTGATCGACGCCTGTTCAGGGTGGTCGGCAGCGATGTTCAGAACGTAGTCTCCGGGGCCGCCTTCTTCGTGGCAGACGACGTGTTTGAACCGTTCGTCGGGTGTTTTGTAGTAGTTCGGCGAGGTCGTGTCGATCGGCCCGCTGCACTCCTCGCAGCAGTCAGTACCGAATTTCGATTTCACGTCTCCCATATCAAATAGCCACTATCTCCAACGCCATATACTTTGCTGATAGCAAAGTCAATAGCCTTGCTATCACAAAGCTACTTGTATCGGGAACGCGTTAGCTATTAGAAACTCCATGAGCAAACAGCAACACGTGCCGTTGGAAGCCGACGATCTCGACAGCTTAGACCGTGCGATTCTCGACTACTTACAAGAAGGACGCGATGAGGGCGAACCGTGGGGTATCGCCACGCCTGCGGTCGTTCGTGCTGCTCTCGAGGACGGCGACTTCGGGGATGTCCCTGTTCGCCAAACAATCAACAACCGTATGCGGAAGCTCGAGTTAGCCGGCCACCTCCGGAACCGACACGACAAGGGCGAATACGTCTTCGTCTCCGATCCACGTGACGATTGATATAACTCTCACTGATCCCTACCTTTTTACATTCCGTTCGAGAATCGAGAGTTAGCACGACCGTCGAAAACCCTCCGGCTGGAACCGGAGAGCGTCGTGCTGCCCACAATGACAGCACTCGAACCTAACGAAACCGGGATGCAAAACTCTGCTGCTGCGCAGAGTCAGCCACCGGAACAGACAACAGTATTGTCTCTTCAGAAGATCAACTCTCTCCTCGAGCGCATATTCGGCGGCCTGAGTCCGTCGGCTTCGGAGACGAACGACCCCAACGAACTCGATCCTCGAGTCCACCTGAGTGTGGACACCGCGATCGACCTGCTTTCGAACCGTCGTCGTCGGGAAATCATCCTCCAGATACAAGCTCTCGCACCGAGTGAGTGCTTGACCGTGGATGCTCTCGCTCACCTCCTCGGCGCGATGGAAGAGGACTGTAATCCGGATGAGGTCTCGGAAGAAAAGCTCTCGAGCATCACGACCAGCCTCGTTCATCGGCACCTCAGTACACTGGACGGCCACGACGTCGTCGAATACGACCGCGATGCCCAGACCGTTCGGTGCGGCAAATCAGTTAGTGGTCTCTGCTACCTGATCGCCACGATCTCGGCGAGGTGCGGCGAGTAGGCGCGGGCGCGTCCCACTTAAATTTTGGTCGGAAAGCGTTTAAGTCACCCTTGCTGACTAGTCGGCTAGGTGCCCACGCTAGCCGGAGACCATGTGTCTACGCTCATCGATTCCGTCGATGTTGATAGCTGCAAGTTCAGCTATACCGAGACGCAGGTAGACGGCACTGAAACTCGCCACGTCCACACGACGGACGACTATGCTGAGCCGTCCGACCCGATCGGCGTGGCGAACCAGGTCACAACGCAGCTCGAGGACGGCGAGACGCTCCTCGATGCTGTCCGGCAGACGCAACTGTACCAGGAGTTCGACGACCCGTACTGGAACGACCACCCGAAGGTCTACGACTTCCAGACCATGCTTCGGACGTTCCTGTACGCTGAACTCCGTGGGTTCGCCCACCGCTCACATATCTCCGAGTTCCTCGACGACAACACGAACACCGCTCTCGACCTCGGATTCGAGTTCGAAGACGGTACACTCGAGGTTCGAACCCCACACCAGACCGTCGTCAACGAGTGCTGGAACGACCGGTTCAACGGCGACGTTCAGGAGTACATCACGGAGACTGTTTCACACGTACACGCGTGGGCGCTCGAGAACCGGAAGCTGCTCGAGGCGTCTGAACTGGAGGTGCCCAACGAAGACGACGAGGACGACGACCTGTCGAAGGACGAAATCCGGCGCATCATGAACGAACTGATGCGCCATATCTGTCCGAACCTCTCGTTCGACCGGGACGAAACCAGCATCCACAGCGACAACATCTTCTTCGAGGTGCTGGCCCACTGTGCCTTCTCTGGCAGCAGCGTCTACGGCGGTGGCGAGACCTTCGAGTGGATGAAGATCTCGGACGATGCGCCGCCGTCGGGGCGGACGTTCCACGACCACATCAAGGATCTCTCGCTCGGCGAGCAAATCGAGATGTTCGACAACGTCGTCGAGAGCCAGATCGAAACAGCCCGGGATATGGGGCTGTACGAGAAGGCCGTCCCGCTCGCAATCGACACGACGACGGTCAAGAGCGACGCGTTTGGCAAGCGCGTCACGTTCAAATCGATTGCCGACCCAGAAGACAGCGACTGGAGCAAGTCGAAACGTCGTGAAACGTACGCGGCGATCGAGAAGTGGGGCCTCGAGTGTCTTGTTGGTGAAGACCCAGAGGACATCCGCAACGCCGACTTCGACGACCAGGAGAAACGCGAGGCTGCCAAGTCCATCCCGGCAGTCGTTCGCTACGTCCGCGGTACGAAGTCCGGGGACGAGTTCCTCTACGCCTGGGAATTCGCAGCCGCGTGCATCGCGCACCCGGTCTGTCCGCAGTTCATCGGTATGAAGCCACTGGGCGGGAAGGCCGAGTTCGAGAACCACGTCCGTGAGTTCGTCGAGCGAGCGCAGGAACTTGTGCCAATCTCCGACGTCTACATGGACGCCGCGTACGCACAGGTGCCGGTGTTCCAGAGCTTCCACTACGGCAACCAGTTCCGGACGAACGACACGATGAACATGCCGTACGTGATGAACATCACGGAGAACGACCGCGTCGAGGACGCCGCCCTCAAGGAGAACCCCGGGGGCGGCAAATTCGTCACAAGGATGGACGAGAACGACGACGATATCACGATCATCAACGAGTTCCGCCAGTACTCGCAGGAACACGGCTACGGAACAACGTCACTTGTTGCGCTGCCGAAGCGCGGCGTAGACGAGGTCGAAGACCCCATCACAGACCGCGTTGCCTTCTGTACGAACCGGACGGACTTCGACGCGGCCAACGCACGGACACTTCTCCAGGGGCCAGACCCTTCGATGTGCGAAAGCGAGGCTGCGAAACGGCAGGCACGCCTCGATCGCGGCTACGGGAACCGCTGGGTGATCGAGAACGGCTTCCAGAAGGTCAAGGACTTCCTCGCGTTCACGAAGTCCGGCCACCCCGGTGTTCGGCTCTTCTACATGCTCTACGCGTCGATCATGTTCAACTGCTGGATGCTCGTTGATCGCACGATCAAGGAGCGGAAGGGCATCAAGTACGAGTCCGAGCCCCAGCTGAAGGCCAAGGTCTTCGCCGTGATCGTGGCGAACTACCTCCGCCCGATCGGGTAGCGCTCTCCTTTCCTCTCGAAGCCCGCTGACCGGCTAGTGCCGACTCTATCCGTCGTCCACTCCTTTTAGTTCGTTTCCTACCGATCCCTCTCGTAACCGATACTTCTGAAAGAGGCGTTTTCTCGGCCTTTTGTTACCGATTGGTTTCTGTTGGAACGATGTTACAGACCGCGGTTAGAATCGCCGTCTCTCGGATAGGTAGCGCCGGCAAATCGTATCGTACTATGTGGTTTATCAAACCCGATTCTGTACGCTCGGGTACCCAAGACCGCTGCAAACACCCGATAGAGCCGATACAGGAATTACTTGTCTAAATACCAGTTTAACCAAGGGACTTTACTAGGGTCGAAGCTGTAGGGGACAGTGAGGATCATGCCAGAGAGAAATTCAGGGGGTTCGGCCGGAGAATCGGGCCACCCTCGAGAGCACACGCAAGCACCGGAGATGATCGGTACCCCTGCCGGCGCCCATCCGGTCGATCCGTTGCTATCAATCGCATCGTTTACCGCTGCAATCGGCGCGTCGATCGCATGGGTTCATCCGGCGACGAGCTACGATCATATCTTCCCAGTGGTCATATTCCTTGGACTTATCATGGCGGGTCTGTTTGGATTCCCGATTGCTGAGGCCATCTACGAGAGCCTATCGAGTAAGCGGAACGCATGACTCGAGACCGCAACCCCGAGGGCACGACCGTCCACGAAGCCATCGAGGACTACCTGCGATACAAGATCAAAGCCGACGGCTCGGAGACGACAATGCGCTCGCCACTCGAGTCGTTCGCCGACCACTGCGAGGACGACCGCGGCGCCGATCGCGTCGGCGAGCTGTCCGACCAGGATATCCGCAGCTACAGCGAACACCTCTACGACCGCGTCATGATCGACGAGGAGCTTGCGGCGTCGACGGCGAACGCGTACTTCGCCTACGTGCGGGCGTTCCTTTCGTGGTGTGTCCGCGAACAGCACCTCGAGCAGAACCCGGCGAATACGAACACGGCGATGGACCCGCTCCCCGAGGACGACGGGAAGCGGAAAACGCAGTACTGGTCAGACGAGAACAGACGGCAGCTCGTCAACTACGCGACCAAGCGCGTCGATATGGCGCTTGAGGGAACGATCCGTACCGATCCGAAAGCGGCGCTTCGCGACCGGGCGATCGTGGTCATGCTCGGCGGGACCGGCGCTCGCGGGGCCGAACTGTTCGCCGACCCAAAAGACGACAAACGGCCCGGACTCCGGTGGTCGGACGTCGATTTCGAACAGCGACTCATCGAAGTGTACGGAAAGTCTCGCGAGTACGAAGAGGCGCCGTTCCCCGATAGTGTGCACAACGTCCTCGAGCGATGGTATGACTATCTCGAGCCGCCGACCGACGAGTGGCCTGTCTTCCCGACCGGCCACTACGGTTCGAAAGAGGACGTACTGGTGTCCGAACTCGGCGAAGAACGGGTAAACGCGGCACTCGAGGGCAGGGGTGACACGGGCAAGACCGCGGTTCTCGACCGACTGCACCGTGAGCATGAGGTCCCGCCGCCGTCGATCTCGAAAGAGGGCGTTCGCCGACTGTTGAAACGACTCACGAAAGAGGCGAACATCGACCCCGACGGCGACTACGACTATCTCACACTCCACGGCGCACGACGGGCGCTCGGCCGCGACCTGTACGCCAACGGCATGTCTGAAAAGGCCCAAGAGGCGTTACGTCACAAGTCGATCGAAACCACGCACGAAGCCTACTCAGATACGAAGATGAAGGAAGTCTCTGACAGTATCGACGAAGTGCGGGAGTAGTCGTTCACTTCCACCCCGGTCACGGAACTCATTAATCCGCCGCGACTGTACGGAAGACTGTCATGCAACGAACCGACATGGGCCAGTGGGAGGACATCGCAGCGGCGATCAACGACCTCGAAGCGGCGCGACGTGACCTACTGGACGAACTCACGAAAAACGGAAACGTCCCGAAAACAGCCTACGGGGACCAGTACCGGCGAATCGGCGACGCGACAACGAAACTGAAATCGGATCTTGAAAACCGGATGTTCGATGAACACTCGGACGACGCTTCAACAGACGTGTTTTATGGCTCGGACGGGGAAACAGTAATCGAAATTCCCGAGGACCTTGCAGCGCGGATTCGGGCCGATCTCGACGACGGACAGACGTTCGATGACTGGGTCGAAGCGGCGACAATGGAGCGAATCGAATACGAGACTCAGACCGACGACTGATTCTACCCCCGAACCCGCTCGCGAACCGACACTATTCCAACGGGCCAACCGTTCACAATTCTGAGATCACCCGCTCCACCCCTCAAACGCGTGCTCTCAATGCGCTCGCGTTCGTCTCGAGTCCGGTAACTCTCTATCTACCCGCACTGTCGGGACTGATTCGAGCGACTACGACGCGGCGATCGGCACCGAGGTGCCACCGCCGGCCAGTACCGACGCCCGACAGATTCTCGAGCGGAGTGGAATCAGACGCGACAGGACCAGCGCACGCGATATCGGAGTCCCGACAGGAGGACACCGAGGGACTGGGTGCGACGCTATTCTCGCACTCGCTCGAGGACGGCCGCGGCCAACTCTTCGCCGATCCCCGGCACGCCCTCGAGTCGCTCCTGGTCGGACGCTCGCAGCTCGTCCAGTGAGTCGTACTCGCGGGCGATCGCCTTCGATGTGTCCGGCCCGACACGGTTGACGTCCTCGACGACGGTCCGAATCTGTTCGTTGCGGTCGTCTATGTGGAACTCGAGGCGGCGTTCGTACTCCGCCAGATCGATCTCGCCGTTTACGTGGGCCTGTTTGGCCGCTTCGATCGGGTCGGGGTCGCTTTCGAGGCGGTCGCGGACGGCGCTGGCACAGACGACAGTGAGAACGAGGATGTAGACCAGCGTCTCGAGGGTCTCGAGCATAGGCCTAGAAGTCGAACGTCCATTTGGCCCGCGCGTCGGCACCGTCATACGTGACGTTACACCACCGACTCGCCACCTCGAAGGCCGGGAAGCGACCGTCTCGGCCCTGTTGCTCGGGATACGTGTAGGCGAGCACGGTCCGCGTCCCGTCCTGATCGACGAGTCGGTAGTAGGTCGGCGACTCGTCGAAGCCCGTCGTCAACGGTTGCACCTCCCGGGAGTCGGTCGCCTCGCCGCCGTCGGCGAGCCACCGCTCTGGCGGCACTGCCTCGGCTGGGTTCTCCGGTTCCATGGAGTAGTCCGAGGCCTCGGCGCGCAGTTCGATGTACGGCGTCCACAGATACGCGCCGTCGCTGGCGACGACCCACTCAAACTCTTCGTCGGGGATGCCCTCGGCGGACCCGTCGACGGGGTCGCCGAAGTAGACGCCGAGTTGCGGGCTCGCGTAGGTAAAGACAGCGCTCACATGGAGCCCGTCGGCGTAGATCACCGCGCCGTGCTCCTCGGTGCGCCGGTAGCCGCCGTGCCACTCTCGAGCGTCGGTCGTGACTGGTTCGGGCGTGTAGGTCGGACTTGAGTTGTTGTCGGTCGGTTCGTCGGCGTCGGTTTCGTTCCGCCCGAAACAGCCGGCGAGGCTGGTGATGGCGGCGATACTGGCGGTCGTAAGGTAGCGGCGTCTGTTCATGATTCGGATGGGTCAACGTACTTGAACCCGCGCGTCACGGGCTCGGCTGGCAGCTCCTGGTCGCAGCGCTCGAGCGGTTCGAATCGCAACTCGCCGTCGACACACTCGCGGACCTCGCCGCGGGCGTGGACGCGATCGCCGTCGGTAAAGAGGACGGTCGCGCCGGGGCCGGTCTGGCGGGGTGTGCCCGAGACCGTCCAGAACGCGTAATCGTGGTGGTCGGGGATGTTCTCGGCGAGTTTGTGTTCCGTTTGCTCGCGAGCGGCGTAGATCAGGACGTCTTTCTTACTCACTCTGACTCACCCCAGTCTTTGTAGTCCATCCAGAGGTCGCGTTCCGTCGCGCCGTCGTCGACTCGCGTCATAGCGTCGATCGCCACGTCGACCGCGTCGTCGAACGAAAACCCGCGACCGAGACACTCTCCGCCGTTCCATCGGTTCTCCGAGGCGTACTCGACCATCCACGCGCCGTCGTAGGGCTTGAGCTTGACGTAGGCCCCGTCGCCACTCCCACGTTTCCAGATTGTGAGCCAGTAGCCGGTTCGGCGCGTCCACGCGGTCGGCCACGGACCGCGCGGGTGGTTTTCGTGCCGTAACTCCCACCCCTCGGGAATCTGGTCAGGGTCGATCGGTTCCCCGTAGCGGCGGAGTGCGACGCGAAGGCCGGTCAGCACCTCCTCGAGTTCGCGTGTCTGAATCTCGAATCGGAGCGGGCCGAATCGGTGCGTGCTCATGGGCCCTCCGTCAGATACTCGTACCGCGGACTCACCCAGACCCAGTCGGACACGTCGCGGTCGTGCATATATTCCTCCGCGAACTGCCGATCGGCGATGATCTCCGAGTCGGCCTCGAGCGACAGGCCCCACGATTCCCGTTCGACGCTGGCGGTCTCGAGGCCGTAGGCGTACACAGTGCCGTCGTCGCTACTCATGCGAAGCCGCCGGTCGCCGTCGACGCCGAGCAGACCACACTCGACGTGCTCTTTCTTCGCGAGCACCTTCCGGTTGCCGTCGGGAAGGAGGTGTTCAGGGAACGATTCGAGCGTCTTTGATGCGATGGTTTGGTTGCCTCTCATGCAGTGTCTTCCGCGAGCCCAAGATCCTCGAGTATGCGTTGCGTCCGCTTGCTCGGCCGATCGTAGCCGGTCATGAAGGATCGATGCCGCCCCTCCGCGTAGGGAATCCCGGCGGCATCGGCGGCGTCCTCGAGCCCGAGGTCGATCCACGGCCCGGTCTCGCCGTCGCGGAGATACCAGTGCGTGCCGCTGGCGTCGGGATTGACGTCTGACCAACTCAGACAGTAGATCCGCAGGTCGGTCTCGCGCCCGTCTTTGGCGTGGTAGTACGCTTCGGCGGCCGGATAACAGAGACCGTCAACCGTTCCCTCGCGGCCGTCGTAGCGGTTCTTCCGTAGGTCTGGGTTCTCGCGAGCGTATTCGCGGATGCGCGCCGCTGTCTGGTCAGGTTCGGCGAGGATCTCGGTCACTCTGAACCACCGCCTTCGGGACTGCCGGGAACCGGCCGCCCGACTTGAATCGTTCCGGCCTCGCCACACGACCGGCACTCGAGGGCCAGCGTGTTATCGGTCCGATCGGCCCGCGTCCAGACGTCCCGCGAGCCGCAGTTCGGGCACGCTGTCCAGTCGCGGAGTTCGTGTTCATCGAGTCGCTCGACGTCGATTTCTGTCGGTTGCTGTTCGGTCGTGTCTGTCATAGAATGTGATTTTGCGGAGTGGTCCTAGAACGTTTCCCCGACTACTCGGCTAGGAGACCGGCACGTACTGCCCGTCACGAACGCCGATATCCTGCCGTTGCTCGAGCCACTCGAGCGTCGGGTCGATCAACTCCTGTGGATACTCATCCTGCAATTCGTCCTCGAGTGCCTCGCACTCGACACCGCCCTTCTTCTCGAGGGTTGCCGTGACGCGGGTCGCCAGATCGCCACGCACCGATTTCAGTGCGGTCTCTTCGTCGACAATGCCGCTGTCGACCAGCCGCTTGTAGTAGGCGTGTGCGAGCAACTCCGGCGTCTCGCCGGTTTCGAAGCGATGGTTCACGATCCGCTGGATATCTCGGAACAGTCGCTTCGGCTCCGACGTAGCCAGCGGCCGCCCGTCGACGCGGGCAATGTAGATCGCCTCGCCGTTGGCGTCGAACACCGGCGCGTCGGGGATCTCGACGACGATATCCGTCGGCGGGCGTCGCTGTCGCTCCGGTTCGCCGAGTCCGAGGCCGTAGCGACGCCATGCGCGGCGGGCGGCAAGCGCGACCCCCGCGGTCACGACGCCGAAGACAGCCGCCCCCAGCGTTGCGTCTGTTCTCGAGAGCACGATCGCAAAGACCGCGCCACCGACGAGATAGGGCGCGCTCCGAACGAACGCCCGCCCGGCACGCACGCGACCGCGCTCATACAGGAGCTGGGCCGACCGCACACCGATGCCGGCGACGGCCGCCGTAATGAGCGCTGCCGTCAGCGAGACGTAGGCCCAGCCAACGAGGAAGCCAAGCGCCACGGCGGCGATCGGAATCCCGCGAGCGAAGCCGGCACTCTGGATGACGCGGACCGCGACCCAGTGCCGGAAGGCCCGGAGGTGTTCGGCCGCTCGGCCTTCGGCGTAGGTCGACAGATAGGCCACGACGGCGATCGGAGCGCCAACGATAGCCAGCCGGCCCCACCACGGCGCCGCCGACAGCGCGGCGAACGGCCGGGCCAGCGCGCCTGTAAGGACGGCCCGACCGGCCAGCCACATGAGGATCGGAATCGTCACGACAAAGGCCGCGCCCAGCAGTTTCCGCGCGACGAGATACGCCGCGACGGCAGGCTGGGCGGGTTCGCCGCGCCACTCCTGGTCGGTCGCGTCGAGTTTCGACTCGAGCATCAGCGCCGCGTCGTAGGGATCGTACTCGAGGGCGCCCGCGAACGCCTCGTCGATGTTCGCCTTGGTTGCGTCGTCGACGGACTGCTCGAGGGATAGGAGATTGTCGGCCGACAGCGGTTCGACGTCGTGGCCGTCACGGCCCAGCGGATCCATATTCGCGGCGTCGAAGATTCGGCCGAGAACACTCCGAACGCCCCAACCGGCGGCGAGTGTCGCCCCGACAGCCATAACGACGAGTCCCGCTCGAGCGGAGACGAGTCCAACGACCGCACTGGCCGCCCAGATTCCGAACATCCATTGGCCGACGCGTTTGCACAGCGCCCGGCGGTCGGGGTACAGCGTCGCCGAGAGATCCTCCTCGGTGATGTGATTCAGCCATGCGAGGGCGACGGCGCCACCGATCAACACCAGCCCCAGCGGGAGCCACAGCGTCGTCATCGCCTGTCCGACGAGGACCACGACCGACAGCGCGAGCGCGACGACCGTGCCGCCGGCCGGCACCGTCGTCTCGAGAAACCAGACGCCTAAGTCGAGTAGCGACCCAACGGCGTTGATCGCCGACCCGGCCGACAGTCCCGAGTCGGAGACGCCGAACGCACGTTCCCACCATGCCAGCGGGAGCGACGCAAGCAAGCCGAGTGCGAGCACAGCGAGCCCTTCGACGGTCGCCCGGATCGCCAGCGGCGGGACCGACGGGAGACGGGACTGTACCCACTCGCGGACGTCGGCCATCGCGGCTCGAACCCCACCAGTTTCGGCCTCGAGACCGCCCTTCGCGCCCATTGCTTTCGCGACGGTTCGGAATCGGTCGGCCCGGTCCTCGTCATCGGTAATCGTGACGCGGTGCCACGTCGTCCCGGCGATCGCCGGCCGAATCTCTCGGAGGTGCCGGCGTTGGTCATCATCAAGCCACGAGTACCGCATGTACAGCCGAAGGCCGATGTAAGCTGACAACACCAGCACGAGGACGACCCACGAGATTGTCTCCTGCCAGTGGGAGACGTCGCCGGTCGAAATGTTCGTCGTCTCGAGGAGGACGTTGCCGATCATGCTGGACCACCTGCAAGATGCATTGCGATCGCCCAGATCGATGACGAGAGCGCGAAGCCGAGAATAATGAGTTTGAGGTCTCGGTACCCATCATGTCCCGTTTCGGCCGTCACGACGATGCACCTCCGGTCGGGTCGTCGAAGCCGATCGACACGCCGCCATCGAGGCCGTCGATATCGCTCTCGTCGATGACCGATTCGGCGCTGTTGTCCGAGCGCTGTCGGCCGCCGTTGCCCTTCCGCTCGGCCATTTCGTCGCGGAGCTTGCTGTTCGGGTCGAGTTCTTCGGCGATCCAGTACAGCGCCTTCCGCTGCGTGTCTGCGACGGGGAAATCAGCCTTATCGGCCATGACGCTGTCCATTTCGCACATGAACGAGAGAAGGTCCATTTCCTCGCGGACGTTCCCTTCGGCGTCGGTGTACAGCGGGTGGTTACAGACGAACTCGAGGAGTTCACCCAACACTTCGGCGTACTGTTCTTCGCTTTCGAAGTCGCCGGGGATGTTCGGGTTGATCTCGCTAATCAGCTCGGCGTCGCTGATATCGTGGTTGTCGATCGGGAGCGAGACGTCGTCGGCGTCGATGGACACCGAATCCTGAAACACGCGCATATCGAGGTGTTCGCCCGGCACGGCGCTGATTAGTGCTCGGTCCGCGCGGTCGTCGTAACGCAGGGTTGCGAGGTCGACCGTTTCAACAGGGTCGCCGCCGTCGGCTGCCACTTCGCCACCCGGCAGTTTCGGCGCGTTCGCGGTCGTGATATCCCGCAACGGCACTTCGTCGGGGCCAGCGGGTGCCTCGAGCGGGTCGTCGCAGTGGTCGAGAATCGACGCGTGGACGGCCCGCACCTCTTGGACCTCGCCGTCGTCGTCACGATCGACAATCCCGACGTAGCCAATCTGGGACATCATCGAGAGGACGAGCCCCTTGGTGTGGGTCGGCGACCGCATCAGGAGGTAGTTCTTGTGAGCGATCCACGTGTTCGGGCCGAACAGCTTCGTCATCGCACGGGAGATATGGTCCGGGTAGAGGTCCGTCATATCGTTCTGTTGGAAGATGCGTTTGGCCTTCTCGAGCCACGCACGGTCGCGTTCGGTCTGGAGGTCGTCGAACTGCTCGAACTGCTGGTCGGTCTTGTGTTTCCGCCGGTAGCCGACAGCGACGCCGAGGGCCGAAATCAGGAGGAACGTCGCGAGAACGACGAGCCCGCCGGGTCGGAGCGTCAGCATGACGATCGTCGCCTGGATGTCCTGCCGGAACGTCTGGAACGGCGAGGCGAAGAACTCCGCGTAGGTCAGCCCCTCCGAAATGGTCTCTCCCGGCGGCTGCGTCGGGTTCACTTCGCGAGCCGCGGACGACGCTTCAGACCAGTTCTGGGCGTCGTTGCGCGTGGACTCGAGTTCCGCCGGCTGGTGATGTTCCCACTCGACGTTGGACGCGCGGAGCGACGCCGCATACCGCGTCGTACTGTTGCCGTCGTTGGTGTTCCAATACAGGCCAACCGTCCCCTCGCCGGCCGGTTCGACGACGTAGACGTTGCGTTGCTCGTCGTACTCGACTGTCGCCTCGCCGTCGGCGACGCCGTAGTTCGTGACGTTTGCGTGGTCGGTGTTCGTGAGTGTGACCTCGTATCGCGGGCCGTCGACATCGTAGATCGTGCGGTTGCCGGTCCGATCGACGGCGATCGACTCGTCGTCCTCGAGCCACGATTCTTCGCGAATCTCGAGGTCGCCGCGTTCATCGCCGTAGGTCAACTCTTGGGCGGCCGCGGCCGGCGCGACCATCGAGGTCGCCAGCAGGGCGATCAACGCCAGCGTCGTCGCGAGCGTTCGGCGCCGACTCATTGCTCGGCCTCCGCGGTATCGCCAAAGTCGAACTCGGTTTCGTTGCCGGCGAACGGTACCTCGTCGGTCGTATCTTCACGCCGCTGTCGGCGTGGCCGCGTCATGCGGGCGTTCATCTGTTGAATCAGGTGCATCGTCTGCTCGAGTTGCGGAATCTGGAGTTCTTCGCGGAGGTTCGTCGCGTCCTCGTTGTGGTCACGCAGCATTTCGACGTCGTCCTCGAGCCGCGAGACCTCGTGCTCGAGTTCGTTCACCAGGCGGAGCCACTCCTCGAATGCGTCCTCGTCGAGCGTCTGTGGCTGGGTGGTCGCCCGGTGGGCGCCCTCCATGCCCTTCGCGTACTCGAGGCCGTTACTGTGAGTAAAGAGGAACTTGCCAAGATGGTCGCAGTCGGCGATCTCGGTCGTCGGGTTCAACGCGTCGCGAGCCGGGTCCTCGCCGGTGTCGTTCTTGTCCGTCCGCAGTTTCGTCGCGTCGTACGGCAGGTCGCGCTTCTGGAGTTTGCGGTTCGTAAAGGCGCCATAGGAGACGTTCCGAATCGTCTCGAACATCTTCCACGGGCCGCTCGAGCCGACGTGCTCGCCGGGACGAACCTCGATTGAGTTGCCGTCGTAGTTGATCCACTTATCGAGTTGCTTGTACGCGCGCATGCCGTCCTGCCGACCCTTCATGTAGACGACCAGCAATACGGCCAGCAACGCGAACGCGCCCAGTGCCAGCGGATTCTGATAGGCCGGGCCGAAGATCGGATACAAGTACCAGATCGCACCGACCGTCAGCAGGCCACTCGCGATGACCAGGAGCCACTGGCCGGCGGTGTTCGGCGTGTACTTTTCGCGTTTCGGCGGGTCGGGGTCGTCCCAACCATCCGGGTCGCGAATCTCGCCAGCGTCGGGATTGTCCGGGTCCTCGGAGACGTACTGGCGGTAGTAGTCGGGGACGTTCATCGGGTTTAGCCCCCGGTTTAGCGACTCCGTCAGTGGGGTTTTCTCATTACTCATCGTGCGTTACCTCGCAGTCGAGTTCGTACAGGCCGCGATCGACGCGTTCGACCAGCTCGTGATCGATGAGTCGCGTCAGCCGTTGGGAGATGTACTGTTGGACGACGCCGATCTGCTTCGAGAGGTACCGCGGCGTGCAGCGGCCTTCGGCTAACAACTCGAGTATTTCGACGTCGACGTCGCGGAGGTCGATTCCTATCTGCTCGGTATCGATCGTGGGTGCGTGTTCCATGCACAGGGAAGGTTCGTCTGACCATTGTGGTGTTGATAATTCGTTAGTTGAGGAAGCGATACGACTGCTGAGGCGAGTTGGCGGCGGCCGATCTACCCAGCCGCTCCTGTTGAATATTTGTCTTTCCATCATGTCAAAATTCTATCTTCCGATTCCATTGCGCGCGTGTACTAATGAATAAGCGAGTACCGCTCGGTTACAGACTGGTGGACGGGCTGACCACCCGGCGCCGTCTTGCGATTACGAACGCGACCGTTTTGTGACCGGGTCGTGCTCTGCGTTGACCGACGGCGGCGCTTCTACAGTGATTCCTTTAAATACCCACGCTCGGTTTCCACAGTCGTTTTGCTCACACCACGTTTCTTGCTCGGGTCTAAGCGAACTTGTCCGCGGGCGCTGGTCGTCTACGTCCTTCGATCCTTTGACCCACGTCTTGAACTGTTTCTCTCCAGGGTACTGGTAGTCGTTCGCCATGAACCACGATCGGGCCAAGGATGCGAGGCGGTCCTTCAGAACGCGGTCGTCGGAGTCGTTCGTCACCCGAACGAATCGGGTCCAGAACGCCTCTCGAGGGTCGAATCGGCCCTCAAACCGGAGTCGTGGCGGGATGTCTGCCGACCACGACGGCTCGTCGAGGAACTCGTCGTCTAGTTGCTTGGCTCGGTACGTGAGTCCGCTGCCGTCACGGGACGCATCGAGGTGATGAAACCGTGGCGGCGCCATTTTGATCGGGAGTTTATACCCATCAGAGTTGACGACCGCACACTCGCCGGTATCGTACTGTGCGACTTGCTCCGCGGGGTCCGTATCGTCAATCCGCGTGCGGAAGACGGTCCGCACGTCGGGCTTCTGGCCGGAGAAACAGAACACGCGGTGGAAGAGCCCGGAGACGTCGGGCGAAAGCTGTTGTTTGAACTTCTGTGTGTCGGCGATCACCTCCATATTCGCGTGTCGCATCAGGGCCAGCAGTTCCGACAGCGAGTCGATCATGTAGCCCTCGATCGTACTCTCAGAATCCTGCTCGGATTTCGATCGCGGCGCGACGGTATGGAGTTCCCGCATCACCACCGTCAGCGGCGGATAGGTGTCTGTATCCTCGAGTTTGTGGTTCATCAACAGATCCTTGCGGACGTCGTGGAGCTTGTCGATGAGATAGGAAAGGACCGCCAGCTTGTCGGACTTCTCGGCGATCATGTGCACCGTAAACGCCCCAACGTGGCGATCTCGTTGCATTAGTGAGTCCCACTCGAGGACGTGCGGACTCTGCTTGTCTCGGATGAACGATTTCGACTGTGCTGTTCGAAGCGATCGCTCGATTCGGTCAGCGACTTGGTCGCCCGCGTTCGTCTTTTGGCGAACCGTGTTCGCGAGTTCCATCAGACTCCAGTCGGAATCGTCCTGCGTGAGATAGTGGTGAGCGGATTTGATGTATCCCTGCTGGGTCTTCGTCGTGTGGGGGAGTAGCATCACGAGTTGCCGGAACGTGAGTTCGCTGGCCGGGATTGTGAACGGCGTTACGACCGGTTCCTCGCCGCCGTCATCGGTCTCTCGGAACGGCACCTCAACGCCGGCCAGCGTGTGCGTGAGCGGCGCGAGTACAGTAACGTCCGGTGGCTCGTAATCGCCAGAGAAGCCGCGCTCGAGGCCGTGGCGAACGCGATAGTCCTGCATAGCGCTGTCGTGGTCGTCCTCGACGTCGTAGACAGCATTCTCTGACTTGAAGAGGTCGACAAGGTCAATCACGGCGTGGCCCTTCTCGATTCGGTCCTCGACGAGCGTCCCAACCGCGGACGATTTCCCCGACCCCTGCGAGCCCGTCAACAGCGTCGCCTTGAGGTCGGCCTCTTCGCCCGTTTCGATCAGCTTTAGATCGCCCGTTGCGGGAGAGGTCGGTTTCACGAACCGTGTCCCGACGCGTGTTTCGTACTCGAGGGCCGGTTGCTCGCGTTGGATCGTCACGTCGACGTCGCCATTGACGGCCGCCATCGCCGTGATGTCCATGACGAGCTGGTCGAGTGCGGTCTTGTCGGCCTCGAAAATGTATTCCTCCCGGTCATTGGCCGTGATGAACGAGAGGACGGCCTCGCCGGACCACTGGAGTTCCGACGCCGAGAGCACATCATCGACGTGGTAGATATGGCTCTGTGTGATTGGAAGTAATCGCTCGAGTCGCTGGCAGTACTCGAGGATCTCGCCACGATCGTCTTGGGCCAGCGCGCCAAACAGCGCGTCGACTGTCCCTCGGATGCCCTCGCTCCGGTTTTTCCGAAGGGACTGGATCTCCTCCCCGGCACGATACGTCCCGTAGTCCGTCGAGTTCTGTTGCTGGTGGCTGCTCATGGGTTGATAACTTGTAAGTACAAACGCCGTCAGTCGTCCGCGACGCCGACCGCCGAATGGCCGCTACTGTCGGCCGGCGAACTATCGTCACTGCTCGAGTCGCCGGTGTCCCGCTCGCCCGGCGGTGTAAGACCAACGTTCCGTGCGAGTTCGTCCTCTGGTTTGAGGTACGTCGATTCCTCGAGATGCTCTTTCGCGTCGTCGAGCGCGACATGCACGCGGACGACCATCCGCGCCCACTCCTTGCGAATCAACGCCAGCGCCTCGCCGCCGTCGTGGCGCTGAAGCCACTCGGCGACCAGATCCGACGGCGACTGCCGTCCTGTGAGTTCGGTGCCGTGCTGGCGGATCGACGGCGGGACCTTCCCCTGTTTGAGCGGGCACGTCGTCCGCCAACAGGAGCACATCGCCGTATTCTCATCGAGATTCTTGCGGTAGTGAGTCAGCCGCTCGGAGACGAACTCTTCGAAGCCCTGGTCGCCGAGCACGTAGGCAAGTTCGGACTCGATTTCGGCGAGTTTCTCCTTGACCGTCTGTCGGTCGTCTTTCGATCCCTTCCCCCGGCGAAGTTTCCGCTGGACCTGCCGGTAGTTCTCCTGGGTTTCGTCGATAGTGAGTGTCTGTTCCATGTTTACACGAGGTTTCGGTGGGGTTTCTCGACGGCGATGTAGACGGCTGCCAGTCCGACTGATATCAGTGCGAGTGCGATCAACTCGGGCCGTCCCGAGCGGATGAACGTCCACGTGACGCCGATAACAACCACCCCCCAGATGATCTTTCGCCACCGTTCGATCGTATTGTACGTCCGTTCGACCTTTCCGGGCCGCAGGCGGTACAGCGTCGCAACAGCGAAGACAACCAGCACGACGAGTGCGAATGCAGCGACCGACATTTCAGAACACCCGGCTGCCGGTCTGTTTGAGCGTCCAGTAGATGATGGCGATCGCGACGACACACATGAGTGCCCACACGATCGCCCCGCCGGCACCACTCGAGAGGACGGCGCCGGCAGCGATGGCGATAACCAAGACCCACAGCAGGATGCCGCCCAGCGGCGAGACCTGCATATCAGGCATAATACGGACCATTACGCGCTGTCACCCCCGGTATCGGCGTCGCCGCCACTGTCGCCGTTGTCTTTCAGTCCGAGTCGTTCCTGAATCCGATCAACGTTCTTCAGCGCATCCCGAACGTGGCCGCCCCAGCGGTCTCGCTCCGAGCCTTTGGACTTGTAGCGGACGTTCGGTGCGTCGTCGTCGGTCGCGACGATGTAGGCCGTCTCGTTGCCATCGGTCGACCGAGTGAACCAGTAGACACCGACGTCGTCGGCCTCGCCTTTCGGGGCATTGAGCCACGTTTCGTCGGCATCGGCGCGTTCAGCGTCGTACTGGACCACGACGTCCTCCGGGTTGCCGTCGACCTCGTAGGCCGTATCCTGTGCGAGTTCGTCCTCGCTGAGATACTGCCACTCGTCGCCGCTGCCGAAGACTGACGCTCCTGTTGCCGCCTGGAGTCGCATATCGACCCACTCGACGGCCTTGTAGGACGCCGACGAGTCCTTTTGGAGCGGGAGCACGATCTCGGTCGGTTCGTCGACGTGGACGACAATCTCGAGATACTCGCCACCACGGACAGGCGTGAACTCAGCGCTGTGATCGCTGGTTATCGACTCAACACCGGACTGGGAGTACGGCATCTGGTAGTCTCGAGGGATGTGGATGCGAAGCGTCCGTTCGAAGTCCTCGTTGTAGTCGATTCGGACGTAGTTGTTCCGCACGTCCATCGGGAGCACGCTCCCGTCGGCGTCAACATCGCGCTTGTCCGTAGCGATCGCCAGTGACCCATCGACTTGGGACAGTTGCGTCTCCGTGTAGCCCTCGCTGTGGAACTCCGAGACTGCTGGGTCCTCGTCGAGGCCGTGATTGTTGTCGATCGCCAGTGTGTCGGCGTCCGAGGAGACCCCACTCGCGCCTGCAAGACCGACACCGACCGCGGCAAGAGCGAGTACCGCCGTGAGTATGAGTGTCGTCGTCAGCTGTTCTCGCATCTAGTTCACCTCCGACACCACGAGCCGGGCGACGGCTACGAAAAACAGGATGATCGGAATCCAGAGCAACAGGAGCGTCCAACCCAGTGAGATGAACGATGTCCCAATGATGAACACCCCCAGTGCGAACGCGCCGACCATCTGTTCCTGTGGGCTCTCGAGGCCAAAGGCCGCGCCGAGCCAGTACTCGCCACTCTCGATCGCCTGATCGTAGTCTATTGCTGCCATTATATCACCTTACAGCTCCCCCACGAGAATCTCGAGGACGCCCTTGCTGTCTGGGCCGATCGTAATGCCGTCCCAGTAGCGGCCTTTCAGTTCTTCGACGTACTCGCCGTTGGGAAGGGCGTGGTTCCCGTCGCCTGATTCGTCGATGAACTTCCGGCGGAACTCCATGAGGTCGTCGTCGGCCAACCGAGCGTGAGAGTCCTTGATTCCGACCTGATAATCGGGCTCGTCGGGAACTTCGATCCGCCAGTCGATCGCCGTGAACTCCTCTGCCGAGTCGTCGTAGTCGGCTTCGATGACAGTCTCGACGCGATCGCCCTCGCCGCGGATGGTTGACTCGAAGACATCAACCTGGAGCGTCGTCGTTCCGAGCGGTTCGACCTCGTCGTGTTCCGAGACGAGCCAGTTGCCGTAGTTGAGCCAGTGGTCCTCGTTGGCGACGAACTCGTTTCGCATGCCGTCCGCGAGGTTCTCGAGTGACGGCGTCTGTGCGAGCGGCGACTGGCGAGCACTTCGAAAGCCCCGAAGGAACGCGAAGATATCTCCACCTTCGACGTCGAAGCCGCCCCCGAGGAGCCCCTGCGGGGGTTCTTCGCTGTCGCTCTGCGCGCTCGCGGTCGTCGTTGCGAGGCCACCGGTGCCGATCGCCGTGAGCGTCGCACCAGTCTGTCGAAGGAATCGTCGTCGTTGTGGATCTGGGAGTGTCATGGGTTGTTGTACTGAAAACGAAGGGGGTGATGATGTGGCGAGTCAGTTGGAAGACGGAACGAAGGACCAGAGGGCGAGGAAAGCACCCTCGAGCCCCACTGGTGATTGCCCGGCACCGCGCCGGGCACGCAACCGACGGGAATCGAACCCGAACCGTGGGCCACCAGGCCCTTCGGTCGCTGGGCCGCGAGTCGTTACGCATCGGGCGGGTAGGCGTAGCGGTGGGCCTTGAGGAACAACATCGAGAGGACGGCCGGGACGAACCCGAACGTCAGTCCGCCGACGAACCAGAGGCCGATATCGACAGAGAGCCCATCGCCGAGGAGCCCCGTGAACAGGACGTGTGTCCACAGGGAGTAACCGAACAACACGACCAGGAACAGCCCGCCGTACAGCGTCAGCGTCTCCCGGCCGACGTCGGGCGTAAGCGCCGCGAGTCGGTGGCGCATCACTCGGACACCTCCGCGGGCACGTGCGCCGCAATCTCGCTCATCCGCTCGGCCGCGGCCTCGAAGGCCTCGAGTCGCGAGGCGTCGGCGAGTTCGACGTCGCCGTTGACCGACAGCGTCCAGCCGTCTCGAATCCCGTCGGTCGTCAGCCGAACCTCATGGCCCAGCGCGGGAATCGTCCACGAGTGAGCTCGCCGGGAGTCCTCGCGGATACGCCACGGGTCCGGTGGCGTGACACGCAGTCGAGTTTCGCGCCGGAGCGCATCGCGGAGGTACTCGAAGGGCTCCGAGTCGGTGCCGATGAACGGCGCGTAGCGGCGGTCGACCGTCGCGTGGGGGGTCGTCGGGCCGGTCTCGACGCCGATCTCGTGGAGCAGTGGCTCGAGGGATGGCTGTCTGGTTGCCATAAAGTCGCCGCCCGCGGGAACGATCCACGGTATGCCAGCGCGGCGAGAACGAGTAGGGGGTAGGGTAGTGTTGGTCAGTGAGCGAGCGATTCAGTTGCGAAGCGCCGAGACGGCTTCGCGAACGCCGCCGTAGCGTCGGCGGGAGCCGAACAGCACCAGCACGCCGAGCGAGAAGCTACCGAGGCCGAACGCTTCGAGACCGTAGGCGCCGAACAGGGCACGGAGACCGGGGTCAGAGTTGACCTGCATGTCAACCTGGGACTCGCCGTCGTGCTCCTCGCCGAGTTCGAGGACGAGCGCGTCCGTGCTGCCGGACGTGTCGTATTTCAGCGCCGAGGTGTCATTCGAGAAGTCGTCGGGGAGCGAGTTCGCGTAGGCCTTGACCGCCGCGCCGTCACCGAGCTGGGCCAGCGTGTCGTCAGACCACGCACCCGAGTCCAGCGAGCCGAAGTTGTCGTTGAACTGGCTCTGGACCGAGTCGTTCGCGAGGTACGTGTACACCGTCGTGTTCGAGCCGTCGATGTCCCGCGTCGTGTCCATCGAGGTCTTCTGCTCGCCAGTGAACGGCATCGTCATCCCAACAACAGGGAGTTCGTAGCCCTCGTCGTTGCTGTGCGAGAGGCCGTAGGCCTCGTTTTCGACCTGATGGTCGCCGAGGTACATCACGCTGCGTTCCATCGTGTTGTCGAGCGTGACATCCATCGTCGTCAGGTTCGCCGCGTCGTCCTCCCAGTCGCTCTGGTTGGCGATCGTGAACTTGACGGTCTTGTTCTCGCCGGCTTCCATCGGGACGGTCTCTAAGTCGTCACCCGAGATATTGAAGCCGTATTCGTCGGCCGTCGAGTTGCGGACGTAGAACTCGTCGCTCGAGTTATCGAACTCCGCGTGGACCTGCGCGTCCGAGGCGTTCGATCCCGTTGCCGGGTCCCAGACGACGAGCGCGCCGTCTTGGGCGTCGGTGTTGGTGTAGTTGATCTGTTTCGTGTCGTCTGCGCTTGCGTTGAAGTCGACCCACGTGCCGGTGTCTTGCAGGTCGGAGTCAGAATCAACGGTCGGTTCGGCTGCCGCGGCGCCGCCTGCGAACGCGCCGATCGCCGAGAGGGAGACCAGCGCGACCATGAGCAGCGTTGTGACTGTGGAACGGTTGAATTGCATTGAAGTAGTGTGTTGAATGAAGGTTGTTCGCGTGCCAGTACTGTCGTCGGGATAGCCGCTCGAGGCGGGGGTATCCCTCTGATATCTTCGCGTGTCATTGGATCACCGGTAGCCGAGTGCTTCGAGTCGGTCCGCAATGTCGTCGGTCGCATCGTCGGTCTCTGCCGGCGGCGGGCTGCCGGTGACCGTCTTATCGTCGACGCCCTCGACGGTCGCCCACGGGACTTTGCGGACCTGTGGCGTCGGGGCGCCCGGCGGATGCCCCCAGACGCCCCACGCGCCGAGTCCGTTGCCGTGGTCGGCGGTGAGTCCGATCGTCCCCTCGCAGTTGGCCGCGAGGCGATCGGTCACGTCATCGAGCACCCAGCGGAGGTTGTCCTGATACGCCTCCCAGACCTCGCGTTCGTCACGGAGACCTTCGCGGGTCTGTTCCCAGATACACGGTCCGGCTTCGCGACCGGGCTCGAGGAGGTTCGCCAGATTCGAGGCGTCGCCGATCCACTCGGGTTTCGATCGGAACGGCTGGTGGGGTTGCATGTAGTGGACGACCAGGCGATCGATGCCCAGCTCGTCGCGACGCCGCCACGCCCAGAGGGCGCGCTCGGTCATCGCCTCCGGCGGGATGGTCTCGACGCCGCCGCCGACGTCGGTCCACTCATCGTAGACCTCGTCGAGATAGCGGACGTGCTCGCCTTCGGTCACATCGACGGACATCGCGCTATCAGCCGAGTGACCTGAAAACGGGTTGGCCGTAACGTAGCCGGCCGTCCGGGCGTCGGCAGGTGCGTCGTCGCCGAACTCCCGATCAATCCAGTCGAGCGAGCACGAGGCGACCGACCAGCGCGAGCCGGTCTCGAGGCCGTACTCCGGTGCGACCTCGTCCCAGAGGTCCGTCCGGCAGGCGTCAAGGATACAGAGAACGTCCCAGTCGTCGCGCTCCCAGATGGATTCGCCGAGGAACGTATCGATGGTCCGTCTCGAGGCCCCCATCGCGAGTGTTCGGGCGCTCTCGCGAGTCGCGTCGCCGACGGGTTGGTCTTGGTAGCGTTCGCGGCTCTCTGCGAGCCAATCGCGGAACGTCATCCGGCCACCTCCACGGTATCGAACGGCCGATAGAGGATATCGTTACAGCCGGGACAGGCCACCACGGGAACGCCCTTGTGCGTCCCGAGATCGCCGTGCTGGTTGCAGTCCGCACAGACAGCCGCGAGTGGCGTGCCGCCGTCGGCGACGGCGCGGGGCTGGCCGGGCTGATCCATCGACGTCGACGATTCGGTCACGAGGGACTCGATATCGACGCCGTCGCGGAACTCCCGCCACTGGTCGGTGACGGCCTTGCGGATCGCCGCCTGTTCTTGGTCGGTCGGTGGGCGGCCCTCGCGGGCGGCAAAGTGGGCCGTCCCGATGAGGATATCGTCGATCAACTGTTCGGGGCCAGCGAAGTTCTGGCCGGCGTCGGTCTTGTCCCGGTTCTTCTGGTTGAAGATCCCGCCGCTGGTGTAGTAGTACGCAAAGGCGATCGTGCCCGTGCCGACGGTGACGATGAAATGGGGCGCGTAGTCGCCGTAGCCGTACTGGGCCAGCGCCGAGAGGCCCGTCGTGAGAAAGGTGCCGCCGAACAGGATGAGTCGGAGCAGTGTCCCCGAGGCCTCGAGCCGCATGAACCACTTCGCAAGCCATCGCGAGGCGAGATTGTCCGTCGTCACTCCGATGCACCTCCGTCAGCCCGTAGCGGTTCGGGCGTCGATTCCGGCGTCGTGGGCTCGGTCTCTCGTTCCCACGGCGTCGTCACGCGGCTGCGTTCCTCGGCCTCGGCGACGGCTTCGCGCATCCCCGTGCGGAACTGCTCGACCGAGAACCGTTCGGCGAACTCGGCGATGCGATCCTCGGACCACGAGACGCCCTCGCGTTCGAAACGCCGAATCGTCATCCAGAGGTCGTTGCCCTCGCGCTCGAAGGTGTAGCCGTTCGCCCCGCCCATGATCTGGTACTGCGTGAAGCCTTCGTTGACGCCGATGACCGGCGTGCCGGCGGCCATGCTCTCGACGGGCACCATGCCGAAGTCCTCGTTGAGCGCCGGGTAGACGTGGGCTTTCGCCGCGGCCATGAGCCGCTGTTTCTCAGATTCACTCACGTAGCCGAGGAACTCGATGTTGTCGCCGGCCAGCTTCTCGAGGCGCTTGCGGTCGGGACCTTTGCCGGCGATCTTGAGTTGGTGGGAGGAATCGAGTTGGTTGAACGTCCGAATCAGGTCATCAACGCGCTTGTGCTCGGCGAGTCGGCCAAGATGGAAATAGAAGCCTTCCGTGTGGGCGTCGTCGGGAGCGTACTCGTGGGTTCGAACCGGTGGGTAGACGACTTTGATCTGGTCCTCTGGGATGTTCCAGTACTGTCGGATTCGCCGGGCGACGAGGTCGGAGTTCGCCACGAATAGATCCGGGCGCGTGACGTTGTGCTGGTAGAGCACACGCGAGACGTAGTTGTAGCCGACCGACAGCGGGCCGAGGAGGCCCGACGAATCCACATCGTGAAAGAGGTCGTACTGCCAGCGCGGCGTCGAGTGCGTGTACGCAACGACCGTCTGGTCGTCCTCGGGAACGTACCACATCGGTTCATTGCCCGACGTGATGACGGTCTCGTACTCGGTGAGTCGGTCCTGTTGTTGCCACGAGAGTTGATAGGCGATTGACCGGGCCGCCCCGCCGCGGTCGATCATGCGTTTGGCGAGTCGGTCTGGAATCGGTCCGTAGTCGATTTCTTCGAGTTTCGACTCGAGGTCGTCGGGTTCGTTTGCGGCGTCGCGTCGGCCGACGACTAACGGTGCCTCGAAGGTCCGAGACAGTTCTTCGGCGAGTCGCTCGCCGCCGCCGCGGACGTCGTAGTCTTTGTGTGCGATTACAGTGTCAGTCATTGGGATGCCTCCGTCTGTGTGGTCTCCGTCGGTGTCTCGAGCGGTCGGCCAGTGCCGCCGGTCAGATAGCCCGTCGCGACCGCGGCCGTCACGGCCAGTAGCCACGCCGTCTCGACGAGTGGTCTCGCCGAGCGGTCGGTCACGGTTCGCGTGAGTCGCTCGGGAACCCACGTTCCAAGCAGGTCCGAGAGGTAGTCGGCCTCGGTATCGGTCGCGTCGGGGAGGAGGTCGGCGAGGACACGCTTCGAACGGCCCTGCCAGTAGGATCGTTTGAGTAACGTCGTGCGCTCGAGCTGGTAGTCGTCGACGTGGTGGGTGACTGTCGCGTCGGGATTGTACGTCACGCCGCGGTCGAACTGTTCGTGCAGACGTGCGCACAACTCGGCCTCTTCGCCCTGAATTTCGCGTCCGGGCCGCTTGCCGAGGCGTTCATCGAAACCACCGAGCGCCTCGAAGACCTCCGCGCGGAACGAGATATTGCAGCCGAACGTGTTGCGGACCTCGTGGATGCCGAGTTTGTCCGTGAATCCCCGATGCGTGGTGCCGACGAGCCACTCGAGTTCCGGCGGGACGCGAGCGGGTCGGTCGTCGGGCCACTCGGGAACGGCCGGGCCGCCCGCGGCGATCGCGCCGTATTCCTCGTAACAGCGAACGAGTTCGTCGATCCATGACTCGGCGGGCTCGCAATCGGCATCGGTGAACGCGACGATCTCGCCGTCGGCGGTCGCGGCGCCGCGGTTGCGAGCCGCCGAGAGGCCAGTCGCGCCGGGCGTGTGGTCGATCGTCACTGGTGTGTCCGCGTACCGATCTGCGAGGTACGCGGCGAGGTCTGGAGCGCCGTCGACGGTGACGACGACCTCCGGTGTATGAGTCTGTGCGAGGAGTCGGTCGATCGCCGTCTCGAGGCGGTCGTTGGGACCGGCGACCGAGAGGACGACCGAGACCTGTGGCTGGTCGGGTGTGGGTTGCATTGGTGGGTGAAAAGCGTCGGTTAGTTGTTCTCGCGCAGTTCCTCGAGTTCCTGTTCGGATTTCTCGCGGCCGAGTTCGAACTCCTTAGTCGACCGGCCCAGTGACCGGCCGAGGTCGGGGAGTTCTGACGCGCCGAACAGGAGTAGGACGATAGCGAAGATCATTGTGAGTTCTACTGGCCCAGGCATGGCTAATTGTCGGATTTCATGTGCTATTTGATTTGCCGCCACCAGTGGCGGTATGAGAATGTGGAGTTACTTGACGCGCTCTGCGACGCCAATCCCCAATTTGAGGTCACCAGCGATACGAGTCATTGGGGCACAGATTTCGGTCGTTTTGAAGTCGTCGTTGGCTTTGACCTCCGACCATACCGCCCCCACGCCGTCCGCGTGATAAATATCGTGGAAGGCAATCATCCCGCCAGTTGAAATTAGCGGTTCGTATAATTCGAAGTCGCGTCGGACACCTGATTCGGAATGGTCGCCGTCCAGAAAGAGGAAATCGATTTCGCCATCAACAAGGTCGCAGACCGTTTGTTGAGTGTCCTCCGACTGCGAGTCTGTTCGAAGGAACTCAATATCGGTATCGCGGAACGTGGCTTGGAAATCGATAGGTGTTTGACGTTCCTGAGACTGTTCTCGTGGAAGATCCATACTTACAAGTTGGGTATCCTCCGGTAGCAGTTGCGCCCAGACGTAGAGTGTCCCACCGAGCGCTGTTCCGACCTCGACGACCGTTTCTGGCTCGAGGCCTGAAACGTAGTCGGCGAGTTGTATCAGCTCCGCACGACTCTGCATTGGTCGAATGGACGCGTATTCTCCCCAGCCCGCGTAACTAAAGGCGTTTGTGACTGCTTCCGTTGCTGTTTGGCCCCCGGGGGTGGGAAGAGCGCGTGTAGAGAGCTCGTGTTCGAGGCGATTTGGGAGTAGTTTCCCAACGCGGTAGCGGGCTTCGATGAGATCCATCTGCCAGCGCTCATCTGGTCCGTAGTCGGTACGGCGCGTGATGTGGCGGTTCGTCAGGAACTGCCAGCAAGAGTCTGTGAAGCCAGATATTCCATCATCGCGCAATAGTTGGACTGTCCGCGTGTAGGCTGATTTCTCATTCATGAGTCGTCTGAGTGACCGCGTCGCAATAGTAATACCGCCCCCTGGTTGGAGCGACTGTGTGACTACATCCCAGGGTCTGTGCGGGAGTTACAGTTCTCGGATCCAGTCAAGCCACGCGGTTGCGTCGCCACTTGTATCTGGGTTGTTGAACACACGGAACCCGATACCGCCACTACCGAAGGTCGTGTCGCTTACTTGAGCCGTGCTCCCGAGTTCCGTCCCATCCTGCTGGAGCAGTCGCGCCGTCAACCCGCCGCTACTCCCCCACTGGAGTTCTTGAATGTACTGTGTATTCGTGCTCGTCGTCACCGCGACTGAATCAAGCTCCGTGAATGAACCGTCTTGCATCAGATAGAGATAGAGTGTCGATCCACTGTCGCCAAGCCAAACGAGATAACCGTCAAGGCTCGTTTCGTCCTGTACACCGTACAGCGCGCCTGCATCAGTCCCGTCCGCTCTCAGCTCGACTTCATTCCGATAGGTGTTTCCACTTGCTACTGACGGACCAGTATCCACGATCGCACGCCCCGTAGAGTCCGACGAGACCGTCCCTTCCAAGTAATACTGATTATGCATGTCGGTTGCGTTCACAACCGTATATGCCGACGTATCGAGGGCATACCCGCTGATACTGCCATCTTCGAAGTCCTCGATCGTCGTGGTGGAACTGGTTCCGACCTGTACCCATGATGAGCCGTCGTAATAGTACGCCGTTGCAGTCTGCCAAGCGCTACCGTCATAATACGATGCCGAACCTGACTGCCAAGCGCTACCATCGTAGTACTGCACCATTGTCAATCACCCATTGTTATCTAGCCAGATATCTCCCGCCGAGGACACGGAGTCAGCGGGCGTTGTCCCCTGAATAAAGACCTTATTTCCATTCAATCGGCTCGACATCTCATCAAGGGTAAATCCATTCACTAATCCAGTGTTCGAATCGGTCTTATTACCACGTAGTTCCGAGACGTTCAGTGCAGTGTTACTGTCACCGCCGAGTGCGTTCGAACCGCCCGTGAAGTTATTGTCCTTAAATGTTGCTCGTGTGACCGTCACACTACTAACATCGATATGTGGACCACTTGCCGATCCGATATCGCTATGGTTGTTGGCTATCGTTACGTCAGAAGCACCGCCCGCAAACTGGATGAAATTTATTCCTGGGTTCTGGCTCCGATTGTTCTC